>CALCPB010000057.1 GCA_937897665.1 uncultured Halomicronema sp.
AAAGGACTCAAGAAAGAATGCAGAAAGAGTTGAAATTCACATTCGGTAATCAAATCTCTTCTCGACTGGCGTCCATGTTTGATGACGTGAAGCATTACTTTTCGAAGATCGTTGATCATGTAAGCAAAAGTTTTAAAGGGAACTTTCCATTTCGGACAAGACAATGCTCGAGTATAAAATCGACTAAGGCCAGTTCCCTTAAAGAACCTTAAAAGATACTCTCGCTCGAATCTGGTTTTTGGGATGTGGTGATAAATATGCATCTCAGAGTTAAACCATATCTCCCAGCCTGCTCTTTTTAGATACATCAGTGCTTCGATATCTTCTCCTTTTTTGCCAAGAGATTTACCTACAGGACCCTTCAAAACGAGATCTTCAGGTACGACATCTAGCCAACTTTGACGTCTAATCACTAATCCTGCACCGGGAGGCATCATGTTGAGGCGATCGTACTTTCCCTCTGTAAAGCAGACTGAGGTTTTGCGCTCGACTACTGGAATGAACCCGGCGATACGCTGAAATCCTTCCGGAGGTTCAGCCTCAAACTTGCCGTGAATCTGGCTGCCAAATGCAGCAGCGTCAAGATGTTTCTCCGAAAACTCTAGAGCTTTATTAATCCAGTTAAGTTCAGGCTCATTATCATCATCTAAAAAGCCGATTAGTGGCGCATTTGCCTCTTCGATCGCTCTACGACGTGCATAAGAGGAACCTTGCCGGGGTTCAAAGCAGTACCTTAGAGGAACGTTAGTCAACCATTTCGCTTCGTACTCTCGTACAATTTCAGCTGTTCGATCAGTGCTGCAATTGTCAACAATCAGGACTTCCCATTGTGTATCTTCTAAGTTTTTTTGGGAAAACAAGGCATCTAAGATTTCAGGAAGATATCTTTCGGCGTTGTAAGCGCGAATAGCTACGCAAAAGTCGAGCATAGTTTTCTTTCTCGCTTGAGATGGGCAATGCTTGAAGCCAATATTCCCTCCAAAAGTACCCGGCCATCAAGGTATAGGTACAAGACCGAGGTTGGAAAAGCCGGAAACTTTAGCCAGGCGGGGTTTGACAAATTGAGAAACAAGCCGGTGAGTGATAACCCACCACAGCTCCAAGACTAACCTACTCATGAGCAAGATTAGCCGAAGCCAAGTGGCTGCGCCTTCATTCGCCTTGGCATGGAGCCCGGTTGGCCTGATCGCTCTGTGTTCTAATAGTTGCTTCGCGTAGAAGTGCTCACCTGGGCAAACTGTCGTCTGTCTTTGCAAATCGGGTGCAAAGTGTATCGAGTTACAGTCGCCTGACCTGCTTCTGGTGAGAAGTTGACATCGATTTTGACAAAATTGCACTGGCGGTAGTCGGTTGGAGTCAGCTTCCTCAACTTTGGACATTAGGTCTGGCCCCATACATTGGTCATTCAGCGCGGTTATTTGCAACATCTGAATGCTGGAATTGTTGACGAGGAGCGCCTTTCCACTAAATGTTGATGATGTTCGACCAACGGATCAACATCCTAGTAACGAGCGGATGGCGTTGCTGTGACGCCTTGAGCGGGTCTTTTTTCAGGCTGAAATTCGTTGTTTGATCGATGGATCGAGAGTGAGTCAGATGAGAGCGTTGCAGTTCGCGACGGCAGCAGGCGATCGCTTGTCGATGCAGGCTCAGGCCATCACGACTATATAGGTGCGTGCTCTGGCAAGCGTCGCCAGGAGGATGGTGGATGTTTGTTTACTTAAAGGGGGGAGAGAACTGTGGCCTCTCAGGCCAATGCTGGGTCTGAAGTTTTTGTATCTACGTCATGGCGACTCGTCTGGAGAAGGATGAATGGCTGGTTTTGAGCGCTACCTGCAGCCCGCGCTGGCGGATCACCAGTTGCGGTGGGACATCGAGACCTTGCTTGCTGCACTGAAAACACTGGTGTTGAAATTGAGTCTGAAATTGCCTTATTGTTGCCATCTCGAACATCTCTGCAAGTTAATCGCTGTGCCATCGCGGTTTTTCGGCGGGGCGATGCTGAGCGGGCTTTAGTAATTCTCAACGCTATCTTAATTCCTGCGAAGGCTGACGGCTGCAAAGCCAGAAGTCTGTTGCACTATGGCTGTGACTGTCTATACGTACCTTCTTCAATCTGTTTCGGCGGTGTGTTGGCTGCAATTAGGTTCTGTAATTTTGGTCCTTGTAGTGAGTTCAACCGTCAGTATCGGTCTCCCAGGTCTAGACATTTAACATCGTGAAGATCACGAGACTCAACGTGAAGTTCTTGTTAACCTTGGTGGCATTAGATGAAGTTCTTGTTAATCTTCACGAGATTAGTATACTTTGCCCCTTTTCAGAACTTGCTGCTGACAATTTCTGAAGGATACTATCGGCATAGTAGCCATAGCGGCTTCAGGATAAATACTGCTTAGAAAATATTGTTTCGATAATGAGTACGGTGTCTTTGACATCATGTTTTTGGGTGCTTGAGTCGACTTGATTCTAGGATTCGAGATATTCGCTCCTCTCGGCTCATATCTGTTCTATTTCCGTCAATGAGTAGTGATGTTCAGAACTCATTGAAGTGATTCTCTTATGCGGTTTATACAAAATGTTCCTAGTAGAAGACGCCATTAAGAAAGTTCTGGTCATAGCTTACAAAGAAAATACGTCTCAGTTAGAAGCGCAGTTTATCGAACAAGGCTTTGAATGTAATGTGTTGCGGCAACATCATCAGCCGGAACATAAAGATTACTCGCCTAGTTATCTCTGCTTGCTTAATCATTGCAGGGCTTGGAAACAAGTTGTTGAGTCTAATCAGCCCCAATTGATTTGTGAGGCAGATTTTGTGCCCGTAAGGAGCCTGAACAGTTTGCCAATGCCTTATGACACTAACTTGCGAAATGTAGGAATTGCCTGGTTGTATACTTGCGCGCCACAAATTTATTCTGTTTCATCCAGGAATCATGCGATCGGATTTTCTACTTCAATGGTTGCCTATATCTTGACACCTGCAGGTGCCCAGGTATTGCTGGAACTCGCAGGTAAAATTGCTGAAAGTCCTGGCCCCACACAATACTCAACTTGGGATAGCAAAATTGAAGAGTCTCTGCGTGTAAGGAAGCTGGATGGCTATTTGCCCTGGAGAAATTATGGGGAACACGGAGGAAAGCCGAATTCAGAACACGAAAAGGCAGGGTTAAGCTCTGTTCACCGTGCCGATTTGCTGTATGGCAAGCTTGCCTTTACGCCAATATATGCATAACCTATGAGGTACTCAAGTCTGAGTTTCTTTTCTGCCCGTACTAAGGCTCGAATCAAGGGAATTGGTCGATTATTACTGGGTAAGTATTTGCGACCTCTAGTCTTAACGGGTTCGAGTACGCCTTTACGGATGCTCAAGTTTGCTGTCGGACGACATTTTTACGTTAAACCTTTAGGATTTGCGCAGACGCCATTTGCCGAGCAGGCTGCTAGAGGGGCTGATATCGAGAGGAGTCAAGCAACCCATGCGTGAGTTTTGCGGTTTAGCTGACGTAATAATCGCGAGTGCCTCGGGCGCTGTGGGCTTCTTCCAATCGCTCTAGAGCATGGACATAAGCGGCGGTGCGCATGGGTATTGCCAAATTGTGCGAAACGCTCCAGATTTTTTCGGCTTCTGCCACCATTTTGGTTTGGAGCCGATCGCCCACTTCTGCTTCTGACCAGTACAAGCCGCTGCGGTTTTGTACCCATTCAAAATAGCTGACGGTGACGCCCCCGGCATTCACCAAAATATCGGGAAAGACGTATACGCCTTTGTCCTCTAAGATGCGATCGCCCGCCGAGGTGATTGGCCCGTTCGCTACTTCAAAAATGTATTTCGCTTGGATCTGCGGCGCATTGGCTGCAGTGATTTGATTTTCTAGCGCCGCTGGAATCAGCACATCCACGTTCAGAGTCAGCAATTCGTCGTTGGTAATCGTCTCGTGACCATCCACCAGATTGCAAACCGTACCTTCGCAATACACCGCTTGGAGGTTGCGTGTCGAAGCTTTGAACTGCTGCAAGCTCGGAATATCGAGGCCGCGATCGCAATACACCCCGCCGTGAGAATCGCTGACCGCTACCACTTGATAACCCGCGTCGAATAGGAGTCGCGCCACGACGCTGCCCGCATTGCCGAAGCCCTGCACCGCTACCGTGGTTGCTGCTGGGGCCTTGTCAAACTTGCGCATCATGGCAACTAATACTTGAAATGCGCCGACTCCTGTGGCCGTATTTCGCCCTTGACTGCCCCCCATGCCGATCGGTTTGCCGGTGATTACTGCTGGCGAGAGCTGCCGGCGAATGATGCTGTACTGATCCATCATCCAACCCATGATCATCGGGTTCGTGTAGACATCGGGGGCCGGGATATCGATATCGGGGCCAATGAAATCAGCGATCGCGTCCACATAACCCCGGCTCAGACGCTCTAGCTCAAACTTCGACAGTGCCTTGGGATTCAGCGTAATGCCGCCTTTCGCACCGCCAAAGGGCAGATTCACTGCCGCACATTTAAAGGTCATCCAAAAGGCCAAAGACTGCACCTCGTCCATCGTGACGTTGGGATGAAACCGAATGCCGCCTTTGGTCGGGCCACGGGTATCGTCATAGCGCACCCGATAGCCTTCAAACACCCGCAGCGAGCCATCATCCATGCGTACTGGAATAGATACTTTCAAGCTGGCCTTGGGAAACTTCAGCCGTTCGCTGGCATCCTCTGAGATGTGCACATATTTGAGTGCTCGTTCTAGCCGTCGGTTGGCATCGGATAAAAGTGAAGACGTCATATCTTTTGCAAGCGTGAGTGAAGATCGTAAAACTGCGGCTGCACTGTGAGGAGCCTGCCGCTAGCATTCAAGCATCAGGGGAGTTGCCAGCCATCCCGCCATGGCTTTCGGTAGCCTGTGCGACCAATCTATTCATCCCATTGTCTAAGGTGGGCGGAAACGCCTTTGGGATTTATTGACTGAAGTTTGCAGGCCTCAATGAAATGCAACATTGTGCTGTCCGGCATTTTGGGGCAACTTAAAAGACAAAAGCAATGTTAAGAGGGTGTAGAAGCGCGACAATGATGTTTCTGAAGCCCCAATTCCGGGAGCTTAGCCGTTGACCTGCTCAACCGTCATGACTGACGAATTTCAGACTTATCTCTAGGGGGACTCGTGTCATCTGACCATAGAGCATCGACAAACAATGCGTTTATGGCAACGACGCAAGAGTCCAGCGAATTTTTGACTGACAGTGCGATTGCGCCGCAACAGCCGCAGACTGATGGCTGCCCAGCCGATGCTCAACCTGTAGCAGCGGCGAATGCTGCCCGCTCAGCGGCAGAGCAGCGCTATCGCAGCGTTATCGAGACTCAAACCGAGCTGATTTGCCGGTATCAGCCTGATGGCACCTTAACGTTTGTGAATGGGGCTTATTGCCGCTTTTTTGGGCGATCGCCCAGCGACCTGATCGGCCTCAACTTTATCGAACTTGTGCCCCCAGAGGGGCAAGCGCTGATTCGGCAACAAATGGCTGAATTACGTCAACTGACCGTTGATCGCCCGAGCCTAACTCATACCCATCGGGCAACGGCTGCCGATGGCCGTACGGTTTGGCATCAATGGGTGAATCAAGCTTTGTTCGATGAGCAGGGCATTTTGCACGAACTGCAGGCGACTGGTCGTGACATTACTGACCTCAAAGCGACGGAACAGGCACTCCGCGATCGCGAACATCAGCTCAGCCTCTTTTTGACGCAGTCGCTCGATGGCTTCTTTTTTATGACGCTGGATGAGCCCGTCTGGTGGAACGAGACTTGCGATCAGGCCGCCACCCTGGATTACATCTTTGCCCATCAGCGAGTCACCAAGGCCAACTCCGCGATCGCGCAACAGTATGGTCTGACCAAAGCGGAGTTTTTGGGCCTGACCCTGACTGATTTTTTTGCCGAGGATATTGAGGGCGGCAAGGCGACAATTCGGCAATTATTAGACGAGGGGCGACAGAAAATTAACACCCTAGAGCGTCGAACTGACGGTACCCCGATCTGGATTGAAGGCGATTACATTTGTCTTTATGACGGGCAAGGTCGAGTCACCGGATGCTTTGGGATTCAGCGCGATGTCACCGGGCTGCAGCAGACCTTTGCCGCCTTGACTGCTAGCGAACATAAATATCGGTTGCTGGTGGAAAACCAAACTGATCTGGTGGTCAAAATCGATGTCGATGGCCACTTTTTGTTCGTCAGCCCCTCTTACTGTGACCTGTTTGATCAATCGCTCGACGAACTGCTGGATCGTAATTTCGTTCCTTCTGTGCCTGTCGCTGACCAAGCCGCTACCGAGTTAGCCATGGCGACGCTGTGGCACCCGCCCTATACCTGCCAGCTAGAGCAGCGGGCGCTCACCCGTCACGGCTGGCGCTGGCTCTCGTGGTCTTACAAAGCAGTTGTAGATAACGACGCCAATATCACCGCGATCGTGGGGGTGGGACGTGATATCACTCAACGCAAGCAGACGGAATTGCAGCTGCAGCTTTCCGAGCAGCGGTTCCGCCAGGTGTTGGAAGGTTTAACGCGGGTGGCGATCATGCTTGATCGCCAGGGCAATCTTGTCTTCTGCAATGACTACTTGTTGAATCTGACGGGGTGGCAGCGCGCTGAGGTGTTGCACCAAAATTGGGGCGAATGCTTTTTGCCACCGGAAATCCGCCCTCGCATGCAAGCGCTTTTACAACAAGTAGTTGAACAAGGGGCTCTCCCCCATCAGTACTTTGAAAATGAAATCATTACGCGTCAAGGCGATCGTCGCCTGATTGCCTGGAACAACACGGTGCAGCACGATGCCAAGGGGCGCATCATCAGCCTGACCAGCATTGGTGAAGATATTACCGATCGCAAACGCAACGAAATTGCCTTGAGAGAGACGACCCAACGCCTGACCCTGGCGACCGAGGTTGCACAAATCGGCATTTGGGAATGGGATATCCAGCACGATCGCCTCATTTGGGACGAGCAAATGCATCGCATTTATGGCACCACCGCCGCTCAGTTTGCTGGTTGCCATGCCGATTGGGAGGCGCGAGTGCATCCTGACGATTTGCCTGAATTAAATGTGCAGAAATCCATCTTTTTGCAGGGCCAGGAAGCGATTCTTCATAATGAGTTTCGGATTGTGCGCCCGGATGGTGAGATCCGCCATATCGAGTCCTATAGCAACTTAGTGCGGGATGCGGCCGGGCAACCTGCTTGCACCATCGGGGTGAATTGGGATATTAGCGATCGCAAAGCGTCAGCGCTGGCATTAGCAGAAACCAATCAGCAGCTGCAGGCGCTCATGCAAAATTCGCCTGCTGTGATGGCGCTCTATGATGAGACCGGGCGTTACCACCGCGTTAACCCAATTACCGAAGCCTTTTTACAGCGGCCTGCCGCCGAAATTGTGGGGCGTCGATTTGACGAACTTTATCCACCTGATATGGCTGCTCGTTATCGGGAACGGGTGCAGCGTTTGGTCGAGACCAACTGTCCGCTGGTGGTCGAAGATCGCCTGATGCTCATGGGCGAAAACCGCATCGTGCGCTCGATTCTGTTTCCGGTACTTGACCAACCGGACAGCCCCAAATTATTTGGTCTGATCGCCACCGACATTACGGCACTGGTCACTGCCCGCGAAGACTTGCGGCGACAGGCTGCCCGTGAGCGCCTGTTGCGCGAGCTGACGGGTGACATCCGCAGCAGCCTCAATCTCTCAGCCATCCTTGATAAAACTGTCAACGGGGTGCGTCAATTTCTCGACACTGATCGGGTGTTGATTTATCGCTTTAACCCCGACTGGAGCGGTGACATGATTGTTGAAGCGGTGATCGAACCCTGGCTAGCCGTTTTGGGTGAAAGGCTCCGAGACCCTTGCTTTGAGGGGTACTGGGTAGAGCGCTATCGCCATGGCCACATCGGCCAAGTTAATGATCTGAAGACTGCTAACCTGACTCCCTGCCATCAAAACTTGCTTGAACATTATCAGGTGCAGGCCAATGTGATCTTGCCCTTGGTGGTGGACCAAACGCTCTGGGGACTGTTGTGCGTTCACCACTGTCGGTCACCCCGCCAATGGTTAGCCGAAGATGTCGCTTTTGTGCAACAGATTGCTCAACAGGTCGAGGTGGCCATTCAGCAGGTCAAACTGCTGCAAGAAATGGCCATCCGCGCCCGCCGCGAACGGCTCCGGCGACTCATTACCCAACACATTCGCCAGAGTCTTGATCTGGACGTGATTTTAAGGGCGACGGTGCAAGAAATCCGCAAATTTATGGGCACCGATCGCGTGCTCATTTACCGGTTCAACCCCGATTGGACGGGTGAGATCGTGGTTGAATCGATTCATCCCGAGTGGATTGACGTGAGTATCGGTCAAACCAAGACGCCTCAGCTGCCTGCCGCCATTATTGAGCAGTATCGTCAAGGCCACATCACGCAAATCGAGCAGGTGCAAACTGCCGATATTCCGGCGGATTACCGGCAGTTTTTAGTGCAGTGGCAAATTCAGGCCAGTCTGGTCTTTCCTCTCGCTATCGATGGCCAACTGTGGGGGGTATTGGTGCTGCAACACTGTCGCGCCCCGCGCCCGTGGCCAGCGGATGAAATTAATTTTGTGCAGCAAATTGCTGATCAGGTGGAAATCGCTATTCAGCAATCACAACTGTGGCATCAGACGACGATTCGCGCCCACCGCGAACAGTTGCTCAACGAAATTGTCACCTTGATGCGCGACAGTTTGGATCTCGATGTGGTGATCCAGCGCACCATCCAAAAGCTCTTGGCAGAGTTTAAGGTGGGGCGCTGTATGTTTATTCAATGTGGCGCTGACGACGATTATTTTGAATATGCCGCTTGTGCAACGGTTCCTAATCTACCCGACCTGACCGGGAGCCGGATGGCTGTGCAAGACAGTCCTTACATTTTGGCGCTGTTGGCGCAAGAGCCGCCGAAGGCCACTAGTGACGTGCTCGCTGAGCCAATGTTGGCCAACCTCTTACCGTTCATCCAACAGGCTCAGATCGGGGCCGTCCTCAGCGTGACGATTCGCTATGAGGGGGAAGTCAAGGGCATTTTATGCATGCATCATCCGGTGCCGCGGCAATGGACGGCGAGCGAGCAAATTTTAATCAAGCAGGTGGCCGACCAATTGGCGATCGCCCTGCAGCAGGCTGAGCTGTATCAGCAGGCGCAAACCGAAATTGCTGAACGCCTGAGGCTAGAAGCACAGCTACGCCATGATGCCGTTCACGATGCGCTGACCGGTCTCCCCAATCGCACGCTACTGCTCGATCGACTGCAGTTGGCCCTGCAGCGCTATCAGCGGCGGCACTATGACACTTTGTCGGCAGATGCCGTCAGCCCTGGCGCTCACGATGAGTTTGCGGTTCTCTTTCTTGACCTCGATCGCTTCAAAGTGATCAACGACAGTTTGGGCCATACGTTTGGCGATCGGCTGTTGCGCCTGGTGGCGACTCGCTTGAGTAGCTGTCTGCGCGATGTCGATATTGCGGCTCGGCTCGGCGGGGATGAATTTGTCATTTTGCTGGAAGAGTTGGTCAGCGTCGAGTTTGCCGTTGATGTGGCTCGCCGCATTCACAACGTTTTAGAAGTGCCGGTCTTGCTCGATGGGCAAGAAATCTTTGTGCATGTCAGCATTGGCATTGCGTTCGGTGCCAGCACCTATACGGCTCCCGAGCAAATTCTCCGGAATGCTGATATCGCCATGTATGAGGCGAAAAAAAGTCGCCAAGAGTATGTCGTGTTTGATGCTTCGATGCATGCGATCGCCCTGCAGCAAATGACGTTAGAAAATGACCTCCGTCATGCCATCAAACGCGATGAACTGCGCCTGCATTATCAACCCATCGTCTCGTTATCGACTGGGCTAATTATGGGGTTTGAAGCTTTGGTGCGGTGGCAGCACCCTAATCGGGGGTTGCTGTCTCCGGCCGCATTTGTGGAAATCGCGGAAGATACCGGCTTGATTGCGGAGATTGATCTGTGGGTTTTGCGGCAGTCGTGTCAACAGCTGCGGCGCTGGCATGACTGGGCTCCCGCCAGCGCTGACATTACGCTAAGTGTTAACCTTTCGGGCAAACAATTCTCGCAGCCGGATCTCATTCACCAAATTGACTATGCGCTGCATCAGGCTTGCTTAGCAGGCAAACATCTGAAGCTCGAGATTACTGAGAGTGTCTTGATTACCAATAATGATCTCACTGTCAAAACGCTTAACGACTTCAGAGCCCGCGATATTCAGGTGTGCATGGATGATTTTGGCACCGGCTATTCTTCGCTGAGCTACCTGCATCAATTACCCGTAGACGTGTTGAAAATTGATAAATCTTTTATCCTCAATTTGCACTCTGACAGCCGGAGTACTCGCGATTATGAGATTGTCAAAGCGATTATCAATTTAGCTCTCAACCTCAACCTTCAGGTGATTGCTGAAGGCGTGGAAAACCGCGACGTGCTGATCTATTTACAGAAACACAAATGTCACTTTGGTCAGGGCTATCACTTTGCCCCGGCGACGACTCCCGAAGCGGCAACCCAGCTGCTGCTAGCTCAGCCTTTTCGCTTGTAAGAACCATTGGACACCCATTGCAATATTGCTTACTAAGGCGATCGCATCAAGACGGTAGAATCAAAATCCATGCTCACATGGCTTAGCGTCAGCTGCTAGGGCTGATAGACATCTAGACGAGGAGATTCAATCGCCGTGACCAATAGCTTTAATGCCAAAACTGTTCTGGATGTCAGCGGTAAGGAATATATCTATTACAGTCTGCCAGCGGCGGCGAAGCAGTTAGGCGACGTGACTCGACTGCCTTTTAGCCTCAAAGTGCTGCTCGAAAACCTGTTGCGCTACGAAGATGATCGCACCGTCAAAGCGGCCGATGTGCAGGCGATCGCCGCCTGGCTGACCACCCAAAGCTCCGATAAAGAAATTGCCTATCGGCCAGCACGGGTGCTGATGCAAGACTTTACCGGTGTGCCTGCCGTGGTGGATCTGGCTGCCATGCGGGATGCGATGGTTAACCTGGGTGGCGACCCCGAAAAAATCAATCCCCTTTCCCCAGTTGACTTGGTCATTGACCACTCGGTGATGGTTGATAACTTTGGCAGCGACAGCGCCTTTGGCGACAACGTGCAGCGAGAGTTTGAACGTAATGGCGAGCGTTATGCCTTTTTGCGCTGGGGGCAGCAGGCCTTCGACAATTTTCGCGTGGTTCCCCCCGGCACGGGCATCTGTCACCAGGTCAATCTTGAATACCTGGCCCAAACCATTTGGACAAAGGAAGAAAATGGCGAAACCGTCGCTTACCCGGACACGCTGGTGGGCACCGACAGCCACACGACGATGATCAATGGCCTCGCCGTTTTGGGCTGGGGCGTCGGTGGTATTGAGGCCGAAGCGGCTATGTTGGGTCAACCGATTTCGATGTTGATTCCTGAAGTGGTGGGGTTCAAGCTGACGGGCAAGTTGCCTGAGGGGGCGACGGCGACCGATCTCGTCCTGACGGTGGTGCAAATGCTGCGGCAGAAGGGTGTCGTGAGCAAGTTCGTCGAGTTCTATGGCGATGGCCTCTCTCACCTTACCCTGGCCGATCGCGCCACCATTTCTAACATGGCCCCGGAATATGGCGCGACCTGCGGCTTTTTCCCGATTGATGCCGAAACGCTACGGTACTTGTCGTTTTCCGGCCGTGACCCCGAGCGCGTAGCGCTGGTCGAAGCCTATGCCAAAGCTCAAGGCCTCTGGCGTGAAGATGACACGCCCGACCCGATCTTTACCGACACGCTGGCCCTCGACCTGGCCACTGTTGAGCCGTCCTTGGCCGGCCCCAAGCGACCTCAAGATCGAGTGTTGCTGTCGCAGCTAGCGAAGCAGTTCACCAACGCTGACTATCCTAGACATAGAGGCTTGACTGCTTATGCCGAGAAGCGCTCGGTGCCGGTGGCTGGCACGGATTATGAACTCATGGATGGGGCGGTGGCGATCGCTGCCATCACCAGCTGCACCAATACGTCTAACCCCTCGGTGATGATTGGGGCCGGTCTGGTCGCCCGCAAGGCACGGGCCAAGGGATTGAAGGTGCAGCCCTGGGTTAAAACCTCTCTGGCTCCGGGTAGTCAAGTCGTCTCTGACTATCTTGAAAAAGCCGGTCTACAAGAGGATTTGGATGCCCTTGGTTTTAACCTGGTGGGCTATGGTTGCACTACCTGTATTGGTAACTCCGGGCCGCTGCCAGAGGCCATCGTGGAGGCCATTAATGCGGAAGATTTGGTGGTGGGTGCGGTGCTCTCGGGCAACCGCAATTTTGAAGGGCGCGTGAGCCCTCACACTAAGGCGAACTACTTGGCCTCGCCGCCGTTGGTGGTGGCCTACGCGATCGCCGGCAACCTGGCGATCGACCTCAAACAAGACCCAATTGGCCAAGACGCCGAGGGCCGCCCCGTTTACCTCAAAGACATTTGGCCCACCACGGCAGAAATTCAGACCGTGATGGCGGCGGCGCTGACGCCCGAAATGTTCCGTAGTCGCTATGGCAATGTGTTTACCGGCACGGCCGATTGGCAGGCGATCGCCGCCGAAGAAAGTCAAACCTACGACTGGCAGGGCGACAGCACCTATGTCCAAAACCCGCCTTTCTTTGATGATATGGCCGCGACGGTCAACGGCAGCAGCTTTGCCGATGTAACTGGGGCGCGACCGCTGGCCCTGCTCGGTGACAGCATCACCACCGACCACATCTCTCCCGCTGGCGCGATTAAAGCTGCGAGTCCGACCGGCGATTATCTTAAAGACCACGATGTGGCCGTGACGGAGTTCAACTCCTACGGTTCGCGACGCGGCAACCACGAAGTGATGATGCGCGGCACCTTTGCCAATATCCGCTTGCAGAATGAGATGGTGCCCGGTTCGGCAGGCGGCGTGACTAAATACATGCCGGACGGTACGGAAATGTCGATCTACGATGCCGCCATGCAGTATCAGGCGGCTGGTGTCCCCCTCGTGGTGATTGCCGGTAAAGAATATGGCACCGGCTCCTCGCGTGACTGGGCGGCGAAGGGCACCCGCTTGCTTGGGGTTAAGGCTGTGGTGGCTGAAAGCTTCGAGCGCATTCACCGCTCTAATTTGGTGGGCATGGGCGTATTGCCGCTACAGTTTCAGCTGGGTACCACGCGCGAAACCCTACAGCTCGACGCCACTGATACTTTTGACCTTACGGGTCTAAGCGGTGGCATTCAGCCAGGTATGACGGTGACGCTAACGGTGCATCGTGCTGATGGCACAACCACTGCGGTTCCTTTGCTCTGCCGCATCGACACGTTGGATGAAGTGGAGTACTACCGCAACGGGGGCAATTTGCACATTGTTCTCCGCCAACTGTTGGCAGCTTAGATAACCTGAGATCGGGATAGGGGC
>CALCPB010000058.1 GCA_937897665.1 uncultured Halomicronema sp.
CCTTGGATGAAGTTGTTCATCACTAGCCGGTAAACGGCCTTAGGACGCAACTGAGGCGGCGCGACGGGGCGCGGCGGCGATACAGCCCCCCGCAAGCAGCAAAGCGGTGACACCGACAGCGGTGGAAATTCCCAACGGCATCGCTTGTAGGGATGCCGCCACCGTACCAAAGAGCGATGAGGCGGCCGCCCCCCCACTAAAAAACATGCCAGTGCCGAGTCCTGCTTTGGGGGGCGGCACCATCGAGAGCGCAAAGGGAATCGTGCCGTTAGACACCAAACTAAAGGCCGCCCCAAACAAAATCGCCAGGGTAATCGCGGTGCCATTGCGGCTAACCACCCCAATCGCCACGCAAACAAAAGCCAGTCCCGCCAGCCCCAAAATCATGGCCCGCCGATTGCCGAGCCGCGTGGCCAACGCCCCCGCCGGAATCGCCGTCACCGCCAACGACACAAACACCATCCCCAACACGAGTGCCGAGTTGCTATCAACCACTCGACTGTCGAGAACTCGAGAAAATAGCATCATCAACGAGCGAAACCCGAGGGCAACTCCGACCCCAGCCCCAAAAATGGGCGGCAGGGCTGCCCACGCCACCGCTGAGTCTGACGTGGGCTCCGCACTCGCCTCAGCTGCCGGCGCGGCCACGCGGGGCTCAGGTGCCGACCAGCGCAACACTAAAGTGGCCAGAATCAAGACCCCAGAGCCTAAACTAAAGACGACGATTGGTCCCCAGCTCAAAAGTTGGCTGCTGGCTAACGGCCCCATAGCTCCGGCGACGCCGCCCACTAGCGTCAAGATACTGGCCGCTTGGGGTAACTGCGTACCAAAGGCATAGCGCCCCAGCAGCGACATAGCCGGACTGCGAAACACCGTCATCGCCAAGGCCCAAGCCACTAGCATGAGTGGCAGTAACCAACGGAGCGCCGGGGCCAAGCCCCCCAAAGCGATTACAGGCAGACCAATAAAGATACCTGCCGCCAAAATCACCCCCAAACTCACGAAGGGAAAGCGCGTCCCCAACTGCTGCTGTAGGCGATCGCTGAAACTGCCCATCAGCGGTTCCATCACCATCGCCAGCAGATTTTCGACAATGAGTAGCGCCGTCGCCAGCCCCCGAGAAAACCCCACCAGGGCCAGCAGCTCGACTAAATAAAGGTTATAGATCACCCACATTAGGGCGATCGCCCCTTGCACGAGGGCTAATCCCCCCACTTGTGCCCAAAGAATTTGGGAATGAGTTTGACGGTTAGAAGAAGTGGTCATAGTTAAAGGGTAAGTCTGAGACCAGCATCAAGCGGATGGGCTAATCGGCTCTATCGATAGCCTGAACACACCTGACCGGTCTGAGTCGGTATCAAATTTTCTAGCGCTCGCCTACCCTATCAAACCCATCTCAGCAACGGCGAGAGCGTCAACCGTTATTTACAAATAAGCCGCTCTTTAAGTCGTGGCAGGGCTCACCCGCCAGCCCGACTCATCCCCATTCATCAACCCTCAACCGGTCTTATCGGCATCCCAAAAAAGACTCAGTCGCCAAAAATCACACCCTAAAAAACAAACAGCGGGAGTCTCAGCGCAGCTGAGCCCTCCCGCATGATTCGGCGCTACTTAAGCAGCGAAGTCAAACAGCGTATCCAGGTAAATCCGATTAACTCGGCGATCGCCGCCGCCATTCTGCATTAGGAAAAGAGACAGCGCGGCGCAAAAAGCCCGCTGCTGATTCCAAGCCGGATGCGAATCGAGATAACACTGAAGCGATTCATGAAGTTCCTCTGGAACTTCTACTAACAAGCTAACCATAGGGCCGCCCATCCATTCCTCCTTTGACACCATAGGCATAGGCAAACAGCCAAAAGCAGCACCTCGATGTAGCCAGTAGCCTCTCCCAACCTTACATACAAGGGAGTTCAGCTCACTGCCTGCACAGGCACAACGTCTTCCGGTCGCATCATTCTGCCTACATCTCCTCAGAGCTGTCAATGCTAAAAAAAACCGGTAGACGGCCTCAGTCGGGGCTGACGAACGAGGCAATCAGGCTTCCATCGATTGTCATCGAGCGATCCCCAACCGGCAGATCTCGAAGACGTCACAGTGAATTGCGATAACCCGTAATCCACAGACAGGGTGTAAAAGCAGGCAACGCAGTTATCCCCTGTGGAAAACCTGTGGAAACTGTCAGGGAAATTGTGGACAAGCTGTGGAAGGGAAAAAATCTCAAAATTGAATTCTTGAACTTTCGTTAAGCTTACTTATTTCCTCCGGCTAACAACTCTAGAAAATGAGCTGAAACCCTCTCATGCAAGGGCTTTTGCCGCCTCAGAAAGGCCTTATCTCTAGAGCACCGGCAAACAGTATCAAAGACTACTTTTATTGACAATTTAGTTCAAGCGAACTACTCTCGGCGACTGGTGCCAACGACGCGATCGCCCACCCAGGCGGTAGATCATCCAGCAGGCTGCTAAGGAAAATGTCGCTGCAAGTCCATCTCAGTCGCCGGCAGCCTCGCTGCAACGGGAGATATCACTGCCGGTAGCTCAAGGAGCTGCGGCGAAATAGTCTCCCAGTACAGTAATTGGCGGTGGCGGGCAACGAACGAATGCGGGTTCCGCATCGGCAAGCGATCGCGCTGTATGGGGCCGCAACACATCTATCGAGTAGACAACTAGACGTTCTTGTGAACGATTAGTCTCTCGGGTCTAGCATCTGAGATGCGTCTCTGAACAAGCGTTGAAGAGCGTCGACAGCAGAGCGATCTCCCAGGGCGCGGCGCGGTTAACTTTTGCAATCTTCTTACGGGTTCGCCCTGATACCCCCGGCCCCAGTGATGTAAAGGGCAAGAGTTTTGAGAAAACACGGCGGAAAATGCGTTTTCTTCTACAATTTATAGGCATCGCTAGAGACGTGCTGGGATCTGGCCATAGCGCTCAGTGCACGCCTGTAGCAGGCTCTGTTGATGGCAGTCGCAAGAGAAAGGTATTGTCATGATCGTTTGCCCCAACTGTAATCATCAAAATCCCGATGGTGCAGTGCAGTGTGAAGCTTGTTATACGCCTTTACCGACGTTGGCAAACTGTCCGAGCTGCGGTGCCTCGGTGCAGTCTGACGCGAGCTTTTGCGGCCAATGTGGGTTTGACCTGAGAAATTCAACGCTCTCCGCATCGACCTCCACCACCCCGGATATAGAACTCACTCTCCCCAGCGAGATTGAGGTGGAGATTCCCGACTTATTACCCCTAGACCCGCTAATCGTGACGGAGGATGTGGGTGCCGGTGAAGCCCCCGTCGCTGAAGCTGTGAGCGCGGAGCCGCCCGCCGCAGAGTCCGCACCAGAAGGCATTGCGGCTCCGCTCAGCGAAGCGCCCGCCACACCACCGGCCCCTGCTAGTGAAACGCCCTCGTCTCCCCTGCCGACGGTCACGCCATTGACGACTAGCAGTAGCTCCACCCAGCTGCAAATCAACCAGGCCCAGCTGTTTCACGTGCAAACCAATACCCCCGTTGCGCTACCGCCCCAACTCAGCATTTTGCACATTG
>CALCPB010000059.1 GCA_937897665.1 uncultured Halomicronema sp.
GGACCGTGATTTTCAATTGGCCCAAACGCAGCTTAGGGTTGATGAGGTGGAAAATGCGATCGCAAATTTGGCAGTGGTCAGAAGCCCTTACGCGGGAAGGATTCGGCGTATCAAGTGGCTGGGGCAAGATAGCAGCGGGATGCTTAGTGCTGAAATCACTCTTATGGTGCGGTCCAGCGCTGGCGCTGCCGTGTCTGGAGAGTTCGATGGAATGCCTGGAGATGCTGATGCAACAAGCGATCGCGCAATCGTCGGAGATTGAGGCGATTAACCAACAACTAACCCTTACGGCTGAACGACAGGATTATGCAGAGGCGAGGCAGTGGACGAACTATTTGACGTTGGACCCGGTGCGGTTGGTGCAAAACGTACTTGGCGGTGGCGATGTGCAGCGGGATCGGATTGCGATCGCAACGCTTGAGCTAGAAACAGCGAATCTCGTTCGTCGTCGTGAAGAAGTCGCCGAAGCGTTGACCCGTGACGTAATTGACTTGGTACTGGCCCATGACAAGATCCTGCTACAAGGTCGGTTAATCGGCTCGCAGATAGGAACCCAGGAGCTTCGTCAGGCAATCCAAGAAGCGGAGTATCGTACTGGGCAAAGCAATACGGATGCCATGCTACAGATATGGCAGCGTACCGAGACATTACAGGCTCAGTGTGAGGCCAATCAGGCTGAGAGCTTGCGGGTAATTCGAGAGTTAGAAGTATTAACGGGCGATAGCCGCGAGTTTCAGGGCGTAACGACGAATGCTGGTTCCTGTGTGGCGTGGAAGTTTTACACCCCTGGTCCCGCCGTGACGACTGAGGCAGATAGATAAGATAACGAGCACGGATTGACCGAAAATAGAGCAAGTTGACTTGATGTTATGTAGGTAAAACATTTGCTAATGGAGTTTGCCTACCAAGGTTCAATATGAATCTGAATCTTCGTACTTTCGTGTCGAACGTTGCGCGGTGGTTCTTACCGACTGATCAGACTGAGACGACGCGTAAGATTGCAAACCGCGTGCATCGAAACCGAGCGGTAATATATCGTGATGGTGATGATAAGAGTGACTGGATCGAAGCTGAACGCATTCGTGAGAATGCAGGACATCGATTTTTGTTTTGGCTGCATTGTATAGTCATCTCGATTCAGGTTCGAGGACCTATGCTGGAAGCGATTGGAGCAGTCGTTGGGGCTATTGCAATTCCAGTTATTTTGTTTTGCATATCTCAAAATTATCAAGAGAAATTACAACAACGTGAGTTAGAGAAACTTCAGCAGGCGGCAGTTATGAGTTACCTACAGCAGCTATCCATGATTGTGTTGGATGTGAAAGGTGATTTGCGTGACCCACAGAATGAACAGTTACGTACTCTGACCACTGCAACAACCCTGACGTCGTTGCTTGATACTACTTTAGAAGGTAAAGAAAGAAGTCAGATCATGGGCTTTCTAATACAGATGGGGCTTATTGATCGGGATCTGACTGCCTATGGTCCAACGTTGCCAGACGAGATGATGACAACCTTGAATTTTAGAGGTGTTCATTTGCCGGGAGCTGATCTGAGCTTTACTCAGTTGAGTTTTACTTCTTTGAGTAGAGCTTTTATGTGGGATGCTAATTTACGTGGAGCTGTCCTATGGCACGCCAACTTAAGTGGAGCTAACTTGAGTGATGCCAACTTAAGTGGAGCTAACTTGAGTGATGCCAATTTGAGTGGGGCCAACTTAAGTAATGCCAACTTAAGAAATTCCAGATTGAGTGTTGCCAACTTGAGTGGGGCCAACTTGAGTGGGGCCAACTTGAGTGCAGCTGACTTGAGTGGAGCTAATCTAGAAAATGCCAATCTAGAAGATGCTTACCTATGCAATACTCAATTACCCAATGGGAGTCAGTTAGATCGCAATCGAGATTGTGAAACTTTGAAACAGCCATATCCAGACCAGTTTTACACTCCGTCATTGGGCAAGCTCAGGACAGACAAGAACTGGAGAGGCTAATTGGCAATGAAGATGTGGCAACGACGGGGCGTAATGCCAATAGTCGCGGTGCTAGGCTTTTGCGGTCTGGGCGTCCTAGCTCAGCATCTACCAGGAGCAACCGTCAAAGCCGTTGATTCAGCCGTTACTAACCTGATGCCAGGGGGCAAGGAGACGAGTCAATACCTTTGGCTAGTTCCCGGCAGCATCTACGACGGCGATACGCTACGTGTCACCGACGGTACGAAAGAAACTAAACTGCGCCTCTGCGGCATTGATGCGCCTGAAATCGACCAGCCTATGGGCGTTGCAGCGCGTGACCACTTACGCGGGCTAGTGGATAAAAGCGAAGGTGGGCAGATCATTGTGGTGCCGGTGGAGAAAGACCGCTACGGGCGAACCGTGGCGGATTTGTTTGTTGCTGTTGGTGAGGAAGAAGAGATTCACCTAAACTCTCAAATGGTGATGGATGGGATGGCTTATCACTATGAGAAGTATTCGAGCAGCTGCCCACAGCCGGAAGTGCTAGCAGTGGCTGAAGAGATTGCTAAGGAGAAAGTGATGGGGGTGTGGGCAAACTCCAACACAGAAAAGCCCTGGGACTATCGCAAACGCAAGCGTGACTGACATGCCTAAAATCTCTGACTGCGATCGCTGCTCTTTCTATGCCCATTCTCCCTACATGGTCTGCGGTGTAAACCCATGCGGCCCAAACGGCAACGAGTGCCCAGACTTTGACGCGACAGCGCCCCGTGAGCCGCTAGAAGGTGGTTACTACGCTGGCGATTGGATACCGCAGCCGTCTACGCAGCAGATCACCGCTGAGCAACGGTTGGCGCTGTTAGACTGGCATCCGTTGTTTACGGGTCGTTGCCCCAACTGCGAAATGCCCATACGTCAGACTACGCCGCCCCGTGTGCATTGGGATTGTGGCGAGTGTGGGTGGGTTGATGATTCTGTTTAGGGGTTGCCATGAAAGTCGTACTAGCGGTGTTGACTACGTTTCAGGTTTTTATGGGGGTTGCGATCGCACAGTCCCCGCAGGAGCAGCCTGAACCCGCTGAATGCGATCCGCATTATTCAGGCGTCTGTTTGCCTGTTTATAGGACGGAGGCTGACGACGTTGATTGTGGTGAAATCAACGATAGGAACTTTACGGTTGTGACGATTGGCGAAGACCCGCATCGGTTAGACGGCGATGAGGATGGGATTGCGTGTGAGTCGCGACGTTGATAGCAATATAGTTAAACGGGTAAATTCTGATGAGGATGATGTCAGTCAGGCTTTATTGGGTTCCGGTAGATGCTTTGCTTAGAACCTTGACTATTGGTAGTCCTTTGCCGAAACCTCCGCCAGAGTCTTATATTATTTGACAGCTGCTTGATTACTCTGAGAATAAAGGTTAGATTTGCGTTTGGCTGGAGGAAATACACACTTCAGGCAAAACCTTGAAAACTGCATGATTTGGTTATGAAGTGTGTAGGTCTTGGTCTGTAAAGCTTGCACACGCCTTAAGATTAATTTTGTACAGTTTTCAGATGGTGTTTGGATTGGCTAAAAGTTCAACTGTGTATTCGTCATCTGAAAGCTTTATGGGGTAAGGTGTCTGAGAAGGTGCCTTTCATCCCTAAAACCCCGCAAGGGGACGGAAACCATTGAGTTCAGCAATGGCGATTGCCTTTACTTCTCCAATGCTTTCATCCCTAAAACCCCGCAAGGGGACGGAAACAGAGAGTGTCATGATAGTGGAAAAGTAAAGAGCAGTAAAACTTTCATCCCTAAAACCCCGCAAGGGGACGGAAACCAAGATTTTCTGAACCAGAACCGAGGTTTTCTGCTTCTTCTAACTTTCATCCCTAAAACCCCGCAAGGGGACGGAAACTCTCACCAAAGAAATCTACCGCCTCTGGTTTTAGCTTCAAACTTTCATCCCTAAAACCCCGCAAGGGGACGGAAACACTTGCTGTACACAGCCAAAAAACAGTATACAACTTCCCTATAATACCAAAAACCCCGCAAGGGGAAGGAAAAAAAAG
>CALCPB010000060.1 GCA_937897665.1 uncultured Halomicronema sp.
CCGTCACCCCCGACCCGCCAACTGCTGTCAACAACGGCGACGCAGCCGCGACCACACCGGAGCCAGAAACTGCGACGAATCCCGCCTAAACGCGCCGCCTCGCGCGGCTCTCAATGCTCTGCCAGCGAGCTCCCATCCGGGCCGGCAGGCTCGGTTCAATATCTGGGTCAAAACCAGTCAGTTTTTTCGAACCTGCCTCGCCCCTGCAGTGACCCCTATGCCTAAAAACCATGCACATTCATTCCCATCCCGCCGCGCCTTTGTCCGTCATTGAGCCGGACGTCGAAGCCCCGCAGACCCGGCTGCAGCCCTTGTACCGCAGCCGTAATCCCTTGGACTACCGCATTCATATCGGCTGGTTCGGGGGGCTGCGGATCTACTCCGTTGCTGAAAATGCCCTTTCTGAGACCGAAGAATCATGAGCATTGTGAAACAGGTCATTCTCAACGCCGACGAAGAGCAGCGTTATCCCACCCCCGGCGAGCTGCGCACGATTCGCACCTTTTGCAAAACGGGCACCGAGCGCGTGCGGCTCGCCAAAACGCTAGAGCAAAAGGCCGAAACCATCGTGGAGCGAGGCACTCGCCAATTTTGGCGCATTTGCCCCCGCACGCCGAGCAATAGCGGCAATCGCCGTAAAACCACCGCCGCCAAGCGCGATATGGGGTGGTACGTGCGCTTGATTAGCTATTGCCTGTTGGCGGGCGACGATCGCCCCCTGCGAGAAATTGGCCTCGTGGGCATGAAGGAGTTGTACACCAACGTCGGCATTCCCCTAACCAATATCTTGCAGTACATGCGCTGTCTGAAGGCGGAGGCGATCGCCCAGCTCGACGCCACCGATGCGGCGGCGATCATTCCCTACTTTGACGAAATCATTCAAGAACTCGCGCTCCCCGGCACGCCTTATTTCATGAACGATGGCCCCGGCGAAAGCGATTCCGTGGCCTAAGGGGCGATGGAACAGGGTTGAGACCGGCCAGCTGAGTGGCCTTTAACCAAACGTATTTAGATAGACGAGGAACATATCCATGACAATTTCAATGGGAGCCCAAAAACCAGCTCGGAGCTGGGTAATTGAGCTCGATGACTGGCTGAAGCGCGATCGCTTCGTGTTTCTGGGCTGGTCAGGGCTACTGCTGTTTCCTTGCGCTTACATGGCGATCGGCGCCTGGTTTACCGGCACCACTTTTGTGACGTCTTGGTATAGCCACGGCTTAGTTAGCTCCTATATCGAAGGCTGCAACTTTTTGACGGTTGCCGTCTCCACCCCAGCCGAAAGCATGGGGCATTCGCTCTTACTCCTGTGGGGGCCGGAGGCCAACGGTGACTTTGTTCGCTGGTGTCAAATCGGTGGTCTGTGGAATTTCACCGCCTTTCACGGGGCCTTTGCCTTGATCGGCTTTATGCTGCGGCAAATCGAAGTGGCTCGCCTGATCGGCATTCGTCCCTATAACGCGATCGCCTTTTCGGCACCCATCGCCGTGTTTGTCGCCACGTTTCTGATGTATCCCTTGGGTCAATCTAGCTGGTTTTTTGCGCCCAGCTTTGGCGTCACCGCTATTTTCCGATTTTTACTGTTTTTCCAAGGGTTTCACAACTACACGCTCAATCCCTTCCACCTTTTGGGTGCAACGGGGGTGTTAGGGGCAGCGCTGCTCTGTGCCATTCACGGGGCCACCGTCCAAAACACCCTATTCAAAGACTCAACGGGCAAAAACACCTTCAAAGGTTTCACCACGACCCAGGCCGAAGAGACCTACTCGATGGTGACCGCCAACCGCTTTTGGTCACAAATTTTTGGCATTGCCTTTTCCAACAAGCGCTGGCTGCACTTCTTCATGCTGTTTGTGCCGGTCACCGGCCTGTGGATGAGCGCCATCGGCATGGTGGGACTGTCGTTTAACTTGCGGGCCTATGACTTTGTCAGTCAGGAGCGGCGTGCGGCTCAAGACCCCGAATACGAGACTTTCTACACCAAGAATGTCTTGCTCAACGAAGGGGTACGGGCCTGGATGGCCGAGATGGATCAGCCCGCCAAGAAGTTTGTCTTCCCCGAAGAGGTGCTGCCTCGGGGCTTTAGTGAATAGGTTTCGGTGTGCCCAAGAGAGGGCGATCGCGACGCCAGCCGGGCGATATCGCGCGCCCCAACATTCATATTTTGAGGAGGTTAACCCCTGATGGAAATACCCATCGAAACGATACCGAGTGTAGCCACGTCGAGTCAGCCACTGGTGGAAGAGGGCTCGATCTTTGCCCCCGCCAGTGCTGGCTACGACGAAGAATCCAGCGGTTTTGCCTGGTGGGCCGGTAATGCCCGATTCATTACTTCTGAGTTGACGGGACGATTTCTCGGGGCGCATATCGCCCATGCGGGCCTGATTGCCTTTTGGGCCGGGGGCATGCTCCTGTTTGAGGTCTCTCACTACAACCTGTCGCAGCCGATGTATGAGCAGGGCTGCATTCTCATGCCGCACATTGCGACCCTGGGCTTTGGGGTCGGTCAAGGGGGGGCAGTCACTGACATCTTTCCCTTTTTCGCCATTGGCGTCGCTCACCTGATCGGTTCTGCCGTGTTGGGTGCGGGGGGCATTTATCATGCCATCCAAGGCCCCGAAAAGCTCTCGGGCTTTTTCGAGTTTGACTGGACTGATCGGGCGAAAGTCGCTCAAATTCTCGGCTTCCATATCCTCATGCTGGGGATCTTTGCGCTGCTGTTTGTCTGCAAAGCGATGTTTTGGGGTGGTCTGTATGACCCCTGGGCACCGGGCGGCGGCGACGTGCGGCTGATTACGAGCCCCACCCTCGACCCTCGCGTCATTTTTGGCTATCTGCTGCGCCTGCCGACCGGCGGTAGCGGTTGGATTGTCAGCGTCAACAACTTAGAGGATGTCATTGGCGGTCATATTTGGATTGGCAGCCTGCTGGTGATTGGCGGCATCTGGCACATTCTCGTGCCGCCCCTCCGCTGGACCTACAACCTCTTTCCTTGGACGGGCGAGACCTATCTCTCTCAGAGTTTGGGTAACGTCGCTGGTCAAGCCTTTATTGCCACCGCCTTTATCTGGTTTAACAATACGGCTTATCCCAGCGTGTTCTATGGGCCGACGATTCCCGAGGCCTCGCAGGCTCAATCTTTAGTGTTTTTGGCCCGCGATCAAGGGTTGGGAGCTGATGTGGCCTCGGCCCAGGGGCCGACCGGACTTGGTAAATATCTGCAGCGATCGCCCACCGGCGAAATCATCTTTGGGGGTGAAACGATGCGCTTTTGGGATGCTCGCGCCCCTTGGCTAGAGCCGCTCCGAGGCACCAACGGCCTCGACCTCGAGAAAATCAAGCACGATATTCAGCCTTGGCAGCTTCGCCGCGCCGCCGAGTACATGACCCATGCCCCGCTGGGTTCCATTAACTCCGTCGCGGGGCTAGCCACTGAAACAAATGCCTTTAACTTTGTTTCACCCCGGACTTGGTTGGCCACGGCTCACTTTATCTTTGCCTTCTTTTTCCTCGTGGGGCACCTCTGGCACGCGGGTCGCGCCCGAGCCACGGCTGCGGGCTTTGAAACCGGCCTCGATCGCGAGAACGAACCGGTGCTGTCGATGCCGCCGATCGACCCCAGCTTGCGCTAGGGATCTGATTTTTCCACCGCTATATGCGGGCAAAGCCTGCCCGCAATTCCCCATCCCCGTGCCGTACGGGCGAGGCATTCTCGAAGTAACTAACTGGTTTTGACCCAAATATTTAATCGAGAATGCCTCGCCCCTACAGACCTGTCCACCCTATACAAGGAGAAGACCCTA
>CALCPB010000061.1 GCA_937897665.1 uncultured Halomicronema sp.
GTGGTGCAGCGGTTAGGTCGTTTGATGCCGTGGCGATCGCAGTAGTCCCACACGGTTTCATGGACGATCGCCTTCCAGCGGCTCAGGTACTCCTGCTCTTTGGCTTTGAACTCAACGCCTTGCATGGTGTCAGGGCGTCCGCCTTCCCACCAGTGCAGCCACTCGCCGCCAAACGCTTTTACAAAGAAGTCAAACAGTCCGGTGAAAGAGACACCGACGATGGGGTCTTCTTCGCGAGAATGACGATAGCGGGCTTCGACAAATTTGTGGTTAAGCAGGCTCGCGACGGCTAACGCTCCCGCAGTGAAGGCATCTTCCTGCTCCTGATCATTCGTCGGATCAAGCTGATTAAGGTGAATTTCTGCCAGGTTGCAGTGAAAGTCTTGACCGAGGATTTCTCCGCACGGGTTCAACCCATAACGACCCTCACCGCCAGCGCGACGCTCGGCCTCTCCCGCCCACTGAATCGCCCCTTCACCGGAATAGAATTGCTTGCGTACCGCCTCGGTAGTTTCTTCCAAATTCGGCTTGTGGTGAAAGACCCGCGTGTGATTGGCCATGCGCAGGGCATCACGCTCCGGGTCAATGCGCCAGTTACCCTCATCGTCCTGCTGCCAAAGATTGTTTTTCGCATTGGCAGCCAGGTCATCGGCACTGTCGAACTGCCGCATCCCCGCGCTGCGGCGAATGTTGCCCGCCACGACACAGGCAGCGGCTTCGTCGATCAGCAAACAGCATTCTACCGAGTTGAGCTGCCGCCCGATCGCCTTATTCAAAATGTGGGCGCAGCGCTCATACAGTGTCGGCAACTTCACCGGATTCGCCACCCCGCCAAAGCCTTTGAGCTTCTCACCAGCAGGCCGCACGTCACTGAGATCGACCACGATGTCAACTTCATCAGTAAAGCGCTCGTCTGAAGACAGCTCCAAAATCGTTTGATAAGACTTGACCCAGCCCTGGCGGCTATCGCCGACCAACACTCGCACCTGGTTACCCGTAACGACCACATCAGTTGTTTCGCGCCGCTGGCCCACGGGCGTCGTGCCGATCGCCCCCTCTTGCCGCACCTTCAAGCGATTGCGAACGACCGGAAGTTGGTGGATATACTTCGGCTCCAGCACCGCACCCGTGCCGCAGCCCATCATGGCGAGATCCATCATGAGGCCAAAGGCCTGCCAGTCCACCACGTTGGTGCTGGTGCAGTTGTACGCGCCAGAAAAGTTTTCGGGCTTTTTGCTCCAGGCGGTGCCGCCGACCCAGAGCCAACGCCCTGAGGGCAGTGCCTTCACCGATCGCTGCATGCGCGAAATCAGCTGTCGTTCGTCGTCGGTGAGCTGGCCCAATTCCGTCAAGCCTGCCAGACTGCGATCGCACACTTGCTGCCAAGTCTCCCGTTCCCCATCGACGGTCTCATCCTTGCGGCTGTAGGTGCGATAAAACACTGGATATGCCGTAGCGGCGGTCTCGGGAAACGCGCCTTGAAAGCGAATGCGGGGGAGTTCTTGAACCATGAATCACAACCTGGTAACGGTGAAAGCAAGTTAACGCTGAAGACTATCGAGGTAGGCAAACTTACACGCCTAATGAGCCCACATCATAGGGTACATCTAGGGTTTTTTGATGAAGCAAAAGAAATTTTACGCTATTCGTAGTGGGTGCAAATAAAGCGCATTTCAAAAAATGCCTATAAGATAGCACAACGTTTATAGAAGTAAACGTGCGTTAAGCTAGAAGTCTCAGGCGCATCAAGTAAGCTCGATGGTGGCGAACCCGAGCGATCGCGCGCAGTCTCTAGCCTTGAGCCGTTAACTCCACCCCTAGCGTTTGGTCATGGAAGGCTTTACCCGTCAAGAAACCCTGGCATTAACCCAAACCACCTCTAGTCGGTTGGCCTATCTCGACCGCACCGGCATCATCGTGCCGCAAAAATATGGCAACTCAAAAAAGCCCACCGTTATTTACAGTTGGGAACAAGTGCTCGAAGTGCGCACCATTGCCAACCTCCGTAAGCAAATCTCGCTGCAAATGGTGCGTCAGCTCGTTGCCTATTTAGATCAGCATGGTCTCGATTCCACGCTGCACGACAAGCATCTGGTCACCACCGCTAACGAAGTCTTTTGGGTGTCGCCTGACTGGTCAGACATGCCCCAGATTATGAAAGTGGCCGATCGCGAGGGAGAGGGACTGGGCCAGCTCGTGTTGCTCGTGCTACCCCCTTTAAATACGGTCATTCAGGAAATCTGGCAGGCCGCCGAAACATCGACCGTGGTGGATTTCGCCAGTTTCAAACAACGAGCGAAGACGCTGCCGGCTCAGGCTGGATAAAAGCAGCTTCGGGCTTTTGTGCAGATCTCTAACAACTGGCACAAAAGCGGGTGTTAACAACAGCGTCCCTAGCTTCTCCCCAGACTATCGTCGGGCCTGCCGCTGGGGCACCACTTCATAACTAATTTTCATCGCCAAAATGGCGGCAGCAAATAACAGAGTAAAGAGGTTCGCCAAAATGACCGGCGTGTCATGCACAGAGAGACCGTAAACCAGCCACAGCGTAATGCCCACGCAGAGAATGATGAGCATACTCCATGACATGCCTTCAGCAGAGCGCGATCGCCAGGTCTTGAGCACCTGAGGAAAGTACGCCATCGTCGTCAATAAACCTGCTGCCAAGCCCAATTCTGTGATGAGATCCATCGTCGGGCAAACCCCAATGAGTAATGTGCCAAAACTCGCCCGGAATCAATCATGTTTGACGCCTTAGTTTAGCAACCTAGCACAACAAAACAGCACATATCGCAATCTTTAGACGAAGTGTTACTGATTTTTGTATGGAAACAGGCTGACTTTCGTCACAGCGCCGCCATTGCCGGGCTTGGAGGCAACAGCTGGCAAGATTGAAAGTTCGAGTCTGTATCATTCAACTGACTCTATGGAGCGCCAGTTCAGGTTAAGCCAAACGCCGTTTCTTTCCCCTTTGGGGAGGGCGAATGGGTGGGTTGAACCACTCTCAGCAGGATAAGCAACACCCACCCCGCCTTGGGCACTCCTCCCCAGCTATCCGTTACACACAAGTCTTGTATACCTTTTACGACGGGGTTTCTGAAGATCGGTTGTGATTGTTTTACGGTCTGTATGACCTCTCCTTGCCTCTCCTTGGCAAGGAGAGGAACTAGATGTGTTGTCAAACTTGGGGCAAATCTGTTCACCAGCCCGTGAATAAACCTCTCCTAAGCCCTATGGGCAGGCTTCGCCAAAGGCAAGGAGAGGTGCCGTAGGCGGTGAGGTTGAACGCCCAAGCGTAGTCTGGAATCCCTTGCTGACATAGCTTTGAGTGACTTCTGCCTAATAGATAGCCCCAGAAGGGATTGTCACCTTAACCAGCGGGTAAGCATGCCTCATGCCCTTACCCCGAGAGCGTTAGCGACAGCACTGATTTTGTCGCTAGCCTAACCGCACGACGAGTGCGAAAACGATTGGTCCGCCACGAGCGCGTCCGGGCCAACTCAACCGCAAACCAAATAGGGTGTGTTCGCCCTCAAAGCAGACGCACCACGTTTTATGACGCGGGTGAAAGACTCCGTCCATC
>CALCPB010000062.1 GCA_937897665.1 uncultured Halomicronema sp.
GCAACAATACAACCACAAGCGCATCGCCTATCCCAAAAGCGTTTTTAATCCGGTCGCGGGGCGGTCTTGACGCAGGCGCAAAAATCGTCTCCCCGAGTGTGCTGGCTGAAATGGGATGAGTCATCAAAAAAGCGATCGCCTAAACTAGCGGCAACCTTGGCCTGCCGTAATTCCTCAAAAGTTAAGTCATGGCAAGCTTGATGATGTTTCTGTGAATTTTTGAGGCACACTTAACTGCTGGCTATCTACCAAGCGCTAAAGGAGACTGCACCATGCCAAAGGCCAAAGCTCTGGGAAATACCTTCTTAAAAGCATCCCCCATTTCCTCGCAGGATTTGAGCAATAAGGAAAAAATCTACGTGCCTGAAGGCCATGAGTTTTTCTTCTATCGCTACGCACCAGATAGAAACCAGCATGTTTTTATGGAACTGGCCTCGCCGCTCACCACTTTAGATGGAGTGACTCGGCTACAAAATGTTTACGGCTATGATCCGCACATCCAGATTGAGGGGGAGCCTGACCAACCGACGGGGGGAGCCGGGGGCCGACTAGATACCACTAAGCTGATCAAGTTGAATGTGCCTTACTTTCAGCAAAACGATAACGACTCCAGCGTGTTTGGTGCGGGTTGGCGACAGTGCAATACGACCAGCAACTGCATGCTAGCGGACTATTTGTTGCAGGGGGCGCTCACAAAAGCGGCAAAAAACAAAGGGTACCGCGAGCCCGAATCGGTCTACATGCGGATTGTCGCCAAATATGGCGACACCATTGACCATGCGGCCCAGACGTCAGCACTCAAAGAAATTGGCATCAACTCCTATTTCAGCTATTCGATTTCCTCCAAAGATGTCATGTTATCTCTGAGCTATGGCATTCCAGTAGTGGTGGGGTTTGCCTACAAGAGTAGCGGTCATATTTGCGTCATTACGGGTCATGATCCCGTTAAGCGGGTCTTTCTCGTGCATGATCCCTATGGCATTCGCTACGGAGCGAGTGATTCTTACGACGTCAACGCTTGGGCCGCCTTTGACCCGTATTCCTATGGCACGATGCAGCGAATCTATTGGGATATGGGTAACGAAGCAGGCTGGGGCCGAATTGTGACCAGCGTTAACGGTAAGCCGACGGGGCTGCCAACCGGGTTGTAAACACAGTCCTGGTTATTCCTCAATTGGCGCACTCTCAAGCTCTGCAGCTGAGCCCAGCTCATCAATCTCAGTAGAGGCAGGGACATGCGCGAAAATAGCGGATCGATCGCCGGGGTTTGACACTGCCAGCCCCTGACAGAAGACGGTTCTATCCTGGGACGTGATTGATTTGCGAGTCCCTCAGGTTTTGACCGCCTGCCGCCTGCGACTGTAGGCCTGACGATGGGCAGAGTCCAAACTCTAGCAGCTTAAAAAACCATCAAATGCTGTGGCGATGCGGCCAGAACAGCGTATGCTTACTGGTCGAGGGCGGTCACTGAGCTGCTGTCGATCGCGGCGACGCCAACTGGCTCGGGTGATCGACAGTCCGCGCCAAACCAATGACCCGCCAAGAGCCAAACTCCATTGCAACACCTACTGAGGAAACAGGGGATGATGTTTGACGAACTGGACACCTCTATTGAAGACATTCGGGCGCGGGAAATTTTGGATTCTCGGGGTCGCCCGACCATTGAGGCTGAGGTTTACCTCGCTGGTGGAGCCGCTGGGTTAGCGCAAGTCCCGAGCGGTGCTTCGACGGGCAGCTTTGAAGCCCACGAGTTGCGGGATGATGACCCCAGTCGCTTTGGTGGCAAAGGCGTGCTCAAGGCGGTCGAAAACGTCGAAGAGGAGCTGGCCCCCGAGCTGATTGGGGTCAATGCCTTAGAGCAATCGGTTGTCGACACCATCATGTTGGAAGTTGACGGCACTGACAACAAGTCCAAAGTCGGGGCTAATGCGATTTTGGCGGTGTCTTTGGCCAATGCCAAAGCGGCGGCAGCAGCGGTGGGCCTGCCGCTATATCGCTATTTGGGTGGCCCGCTGGCCAACCTCTTGCCAGTGCCGTTAATGAACGTAGTAAACGGCGGTGAGCATGCCGACAACAATGTTGACATTCAAGAATTTATGATTGTGCCCATCGGGGCACCGACCTTTAGCGAAGCCCTGCGCTGGGGCGCAGAGGTGTTTGCCAGCTTAGCGAAGGTCCTCAAGGGCAAGGGCCTGTTGACGGGCGTGGGCGATGAGGGAGGCTTTGCGCCTAACTTAGGCTCTAATCAGGAGGCTTTAGAGCTGCTGATTCAAGCGATCGACCAGGCTGGCTACAAACCCGGTGAGCAGGTAGCGTTGGCGCTCGACGTAGCGGCCAGCGAGTTTTATCAAGACGGTCAGTACACCTATGATGGGGCGACTCATGCGCCCGCCACTCTGATCGACTACTTGACTGACCTGACCGGCAAGTTTCCCATCGTTTCGATTGAAGATGGCCTGGATGAAGAAGATTGGGGCAACTGGGCAGCGCTCACCCAAAAGCTGGGGCAAAAAACTCAGCTGGTGGGAGATGACCTGTTCGTGACCAATCCGACCCGGCTACAAAAGGGCATTGCTGAAAATGTCGGTAATTCCATTTTGATTAAGCTCAATCAAATCGGCAGCCTCACAGAAACCTTGGAGACCATTGACCTGGCCACGCGCAATGGGTTTACGTCGGTGATCAGCCACCGTTCCGGTGAAACCGAGTATACCACCATTGCCGATCTGGCGGTGGCAACCCGAGCCGGACAAATCAAGACCGGTTCCCTCAGTCGCAGTGAACGCATCGCCAAATACAACCGGCTGTTGCGGATTGAAGACGAACTCGGCGAACAAGCGGTCTATGCCGGTACGGTCGGCCTGGGGCCAAAAGTGGGCTAAGCCCCAAAGTGACCTACTGCGATCGCCCGTCACGGATAGACCGACTATGCTGGAAGCAGTTTTGTTTATCCGCGAGGGGCGAGCGATGCAGGCAGACCAATCGAGGCTCAACAACCGACGTAGGAGCTGGTGGGGGCTGCCGATCAGTGCGGCGCTCCTCGCGACTGGGGCGGCACTCCCCAATGAACCGGCAGTCTCCCTGCAGCCCTTGCAGTTAGCTGACATTGATATCAATATTCCCGTGATTGTGGTGCCCCGTGGTCGCACCCAAATTGAACGGGAAGTAACGGTGCGATTCATTGCCAGCGGAGATGACTGGGCCACCATTTATTTGGATGGCAACTTCTTATTCCGAGCGGCTAACACCCGTCGCACCTATTCCGTCACGCTCGATCCCGGTGCCTACTATCTAGAAATCACTGGCGTTACTCGGTTTGATAGTTGGGGTGCCGGATATTTAGATGTGGGTCGCGACGACGCCAACATCGTGGTCGTACGCTACGGCCAAGACACGGGCATTCAGGTAGCGGGCAATGATCAGATTTGGTTCCCCGAGTAAGCATGGGGCGGGGCGATCGCCTGCCTGCAGGATGTCTCATACCAACTCGGCACACTAGCGCGACGGGAGGCATGATCACCAGCTACGCACCCAGCCCTGGCGACAGCTTCTTGAGGTTTGTTGGCATCGTTTAACGCCAGC
>CALCPB010000063.1 GCA_937897665.1 uncultured Halomicronema sp.
CAGAGCCGGGGCAGCTCACACTTGCTAACGGCATCGAGAATCGCGTCCCCCAGGGCGACGCCGAGCCGAGACTTATCCCAGGCACCATTGGGGTTATAGGCGTTGCCCAGATAGTACCGCCGAAAGGCCTTTTCTTGAAATACGGCATAGGCCATTTCAATTGACTTTTCAAATACTTGTCGCATCTCAGTTTGAGCGGCTTCACTCAGCTGACGATGCCGCTCCATCTCTGTATTTAAAAAGCGCTTGGCTGGGCCTTTGTAATGCTGAGGCGTATTGCGCCACATGGCAAAAAACCGCAGCACTAGTTGGCGATCGGCCATGCGGCTGTGGGGCTCTTTCGATTGCAAAATTCTGAGTAAAAATTCGTTTTGGGCCAGCGATCGCAATAGTTCGTTGTAGTTGCCGCGATAGACACAATTTCGCACTTCTTGGTCGTTCAGCTTTTCTGCGCCTAGATTGAGTCGTTCAAACACCTCAAACTTCACATCAGGGTCGGAATCTTTTTCAATCACAATTAATCTGAGAATGAAGTTGAGCATTTCTTCTTGCAGCTCAACCGGCAAATCGGTAAAGGCTTTGCGATTTAAATCTTTAAGCACCTGCAAGCCCGACAGCTTAAACTTTTGACCGTTGGGAAACGCGCCATTGATAAAGGCACAAATGCTGGTCAAACGCTGCTGGCCATCGACGACTGAATAGGTGCGATTGGCCTCTTCAGCGACATAAATTACGGGAATCGGAATCGCTAGCAGTAAAGATTCGACCAGCCGGCTCGCTTTGCCACTGTTCCACACGAAGTTGCGTTGAAAATCTGGCTGCAGGTTGAGCTTGCCGCGATTGACCCAGCTGACCAGAGTTTCGACTGGCAGATCTTGCTTTTCCGTTTTGACTCGCCGTTTTTCTGGCTCAATGTCGAGGGGGGTATCGTCTTCGACTTCTTCGATGATTAGATCGTCAGCGGGGGGCGGCCCTGGAGCCGGAGTAGCATTGGAGTGAGCCATAGCGTTTGTGAGACAGGCAGAGTCTTCACGTTTAGGATACGCCAAAGCGGAAGCGGGGCTTGATGGCTGATGACCAATCCCCATATTGGCGCGCGGCTGCGGCGTTGGCCCGCCAGCCTGGCCGCCATTAGCGATCGCCCTCAAGATATCCCACCATCAGCAATTCTCTTTAGAACAGGACGCGCCGATTTTGATTGTCCGAAAGGGCAGTCAAATCCACCGTCAAATCATCAGTAAGCTGGCGGGCAGTCGTCTTGAGTTCCTCAGCGGTGAGGGGGCGTTTTTGTTGGGTCGGCAAATAGGAAGACACGTCTAACGCTGGGCCAAAGGCGATTTCAACGCTGCTGCGCCAGCATGGATGAGGGATGTCGTATCGCAAACTAACGGGAATCACTTTGATGCCCAGATTGTGGGCTTGAGCTTCGGCCTGTAGCGCAATGCGGGCCAACCCTGGTTTTAACCGATGCACCTGGCAATCGCGAAAGATGCCTCCTTCGGGATAAATCACCATTATTTGCGCTTGCTGTAGCAGATCGATGCCGTGACGTAGGCTGGAAACGCTGGGCGATCGCACGTTGACAGCAAACCCGCCCAAGCGACGGATGAACCAGCCCTGCAACCCTTTAACCTCATCAGAGGTCACCATAAAGTGCAAGTCTCGCCCTGTGACTGAGCGCCCTGCCGCATAGGGAATGATGATTGAGTCCCACCGAGCCCGATGGGTTGGGGCCAAAATAATCGGCCCTTGGTGCGATAAGTTTTGCTGTCCTCTAATTTTGACCTGACGGAAATAGCTCGGCACAATCAGCTTTTCCCCTAAAAAATAGGCCAGTGGGGTCAGCCAGGGAGAGCACCGTGACAAAGCGAGAGAATGATTGTTGAATGACGGGGAACTCAGGCTAGCAGTGGACATAGACGTAGATGAGTGCAGTGACTATTTTCAGAGCCCCTACGATTGAAGGTGACTGATTTCGTTACAGATAACGTAACGGGAAAGTCTAGGTGTCGCCGCTAGGGCTAGACACTTTTTGTGATTGTCATGGCCTCTCGCCCTTCTAGTTTCTGGTAAGTACCCAGACTACTGTTCTAGAGGGGCTGATTCTAACTCTGCATTACGAAGAGCTGTTTTTGCCTTGTCTAATCAGGGCTTGGCACATTTCTCGTGCTCGCCACTCGCAGCATCAATTCCTTCATTCCTGGTC
>CALCPB010000064.1 GCA_937897665.1 uncultured Halomicronema sp.
AGGTCTACTGATCCCAAGCCAACTTGACTCCAGCTTACGGGAGCGTCGAGTCGCGGTGCTCAGAAAGCTTCATAGTGGGCATCGTCGACTGATCTGTTTGGTCAGGTAAATAGCGAATAGGAGCCTGATCTGACCAATCTACCGGGCGCTGAAATTTTTGCCAGCCCCGCGCGGCCAACATGCCACTGACAACTAATACGCCCAAAAATGCCAGTAGTGCTTGGCCTTCGAGCATGCCGAGAAAGATATTGACGGTGCCCGCAGTCACTACGGTGCTGACAACCGGCTCTCGTCTAAATAGATATTTGATAAACACAGGCGATCGCGTTCTTAAATCACTAATAAACGACAAAGGGGAGACAGCTCTGTTCCTAAACCTGGGCCTCTCAAACCCCAACAACCTTAGCTTAGAAGCTGATGTTTGATTGCAGAAAGACTGACGTTCCAGTTCTCATGATGTCCATCGGTCGTGTTGCGCCTAGGTCAAACCCAACCAGGTCAAAAAGCCTTTGCCAGTCAGGTATTCGATCGCGACGACAGCGACAAACCCGACCATTGCGGCACGACCGTTGAGTCGCTCAGCATAGGAATTGAAGCCTGCTTTAGGTCGCTTGATTTCTGGGGTCATGGTGGGTTCTAGGTTAGTCATGATGGCTCCAAACCAATTAAGACGCGTCGGTAGTTAAATCTTCTTAAGCAATGACCCAAACGTCAATTTCGGATCACCGTAGCAGTGGATGTCGAACGGGCCAGTTCAGCTAAGACAGAGAGCCCCATTGCCTAGACCGGCCTCTCAATCCCAGGGATTTGATCTCAGAGTCACCTACTGAATCACTAAGCTGCCCTTTAGACTGCCCATCTCTAGCTTAAGAAGTGCAGGCCGAACGGCTTGAGCCCCTCAACGCTGATACCATGGCGAACAATATTTGCGTGTTTGTGTGAGGAGTACGATCGCGGTGGCTGAATTTTTAGAATATTCCCTAGATGCTTTGCCCACGCTGCTGGTTGGAGCCATTACGACGCTGCAGCTCACAGCGGTTTCCGTCATTTTTGGTCTGATTGGGGGCACGCTGCTGGGCATCGCTCGCCTATCGCATTTCACACCGTTAAAGATTGCGAGTCGGGTCTACATCGACTTTTTTCGCGGGACGCCGCTACTCATCCAGATCTTTATCATTTACTTTGGCATTCCCGCCTTTGTTCAAAACCTTGGCACTAGCTTCTCATTCAACCAATTTTCTGCAGCGATTTTGGCCCTCAGCCTCAACGCATCTGCCTATTTGGCCGAAATTGTCCGGGGGGGAATCCAGTCAATCGAGATGGGCCAGCGTGAAGCGTCGGAGTCTTTGGGGCTGAGTCCGATTCAAACCATGCGCTACATTGTCTTTCCGCAAGCCTTTCGGCGCATGATTCCACCTTTGGGCAATGAGTTTATTACCCTGCTTAAAGATACGAGTCTGGTTGCAGTTATTGGCTATGAAGAGCTCTTTCGCCGCGGCCAGCTCATCGTGGCGCAAAACTATCGAGCGTTCGAAATTTACATTACAGTGGCTTTGGTGTATCTGGTCCTCAACACGCTGTCGTCTCAAGCATTCATTTTGCTAGAGCGCTGGATGGATCCCTTGAACAAAACGAAAAAGCTAGAAACTGCCGTCGTAGCCGATTCAATAGAATCGGCCAGTCCCTAACCTCCGACAGAGCAAAAGCAGCGATATCTGCAGATATTCTGTCTCGCGATGCAGTTCAGCGGTTTGCCGACATCGCGATGTCATTTCAACCGGTAATGGCGGCATCCATCTCAGTCGACTCGGGTGTAAAGGCAGCGCGAATAGTCGGTAGGCATAGAACAACAATCAGGGTGAGGCAAACCGCGATCGCCACCCCGACCCCCAGCGTCATCGACTGACCTGCCAGCAATGCTAAGCCATTGTTAGCAATGCACAAGCTTTGAAAGATCAGCGACCCCACCCAGCCCCACCGTTGCCGACGCCATAGGCCCACAGTCACGACTAGTCCCAAGAGACTAATGGCCAGCCCCAGTACGATGAGTCCTTTCAGCGGCAAAGACAGTCCGGTTAGATCTCGAGAAAAGAGCTGTGCGGCCCCCGTCATCAGCAACACCAAGCAGATGCCAGACACCAACGACATGACACTGATGAATCCTTGCACAAGGGCGATGGCGGTGAGCGTGAGCGATCGCGTCATTAACCGGTATCTCCTTTATCAACTGGGCTAACTAGACAGGGAGTAATGAAGTTATTTCCTGGGTTAACACAACATTAAGACGTCGGGTTTAGAATGATTAGTCTAGACCATTCAAAATTTTCCGAGAACGTCTGGAACATTGTTGTAATTCATTTTTAACTCAAAGTATTGATATCAGTAGGTGTGTTATGCCCGCTCAAGATCCTCACAACAACGAATTTCTAGCGCCTCGCAGCCGTTACTATGGCCATTTTTCGCCGCAGAATCTAGCGTTTAACGCCAATCTGCAAGAATTTTCCTTCCGCGTCAATACGGTCTGCGGTTTAGAAACCGGTGGCAAAATTACGCCCGATGACGCCTATCAAAAGCTTAAAAAACTCTGGTGCCAGCTGGCTGACAGTTACCAATCTCTAGACCTTGATAGCAACCGTTAACGCGATCGCTGACAGACTGGCTCACGCACTGATTTGCGCGATCATCCTGGTGTGGATGCTTTACAGCCGCAAGCCGAATGATTGCCCTGGGTAAATGGCAAGGCTATGCGAGACTAACAACGAACCTATCCTCATTTGAGCTAAACATGCCCCCCTTTCTACCCCCTTGGTACCTGGCATCCGGTTTGGCAATGACGGTGTATACGGCCAAAGTGGCCAGTCAGCTTTGGCAAAATCAGACCCCTGATCCTGAACCGGAGTATCGCAGTCATGTGTTTGCTGGTGCGGGAGATGTGCCCATTTACGGTTTGGTCGCGATCCCTCCTCAGGCTAAAGGGACGATCATCGGCACCTATGGCATCACAGGCGATTTAGATAATCAGTGGTTTCTGCAGATTTTAGGCCGCAAAGCGTTTGCTCAAGGCTACGGCGTCGTACTGTTTGACTGGCGTGCCCATGGCAAGACGGCGGTGCTGTCACCGACGCTCACCTCGGATGGGCGGTATGAAGGCGAAGACTGTGTGCAGATTGCCGCGCAGTCATAGGCATTGGGCTGTCCGGCGCCGTTTTGGTTTACGGGCTATTCGCTGGGGGGACAACTGGCGCTGTGGGGTGTTAAAGCTGCCCAAACCATTACAGATGCTGACATTGCCAGTGAAGACATTCGCGGGGGTGCGGTCATTTGTCCGAGTTTGGATTCACAGAGATCGCTGCGCTATCTGACTGCGCACCCTCTTGGCCAATACATTGAAAAGGCGATCGCTCAGCAACTCAATAAGCTGGCCTGGAAACTGCACCA
>CALCPB010000065.1 GCA_937897665.1 uncultured Halomicronema sp.
GTTCGAGATAAGACTGACAAGGGATCTGCGGGTAGTTTGAGGGCCAAATCCCCTCTTGGTAGGGGCTGATGGGGTGGGTTCAAGCCGTCGGAGAAACCCACCCCCCGTCCTGCGGACACCCCTCCCAGGAGTGGAAAGTAACAGGTTTTGCTTTAACCCGAACTGACGTTGAGGAAGATTCTGTAGTCCAGTTTCAGAGAATTGATATAACAGCCCAACGTTGCATACCGATGATGATTGCCGTAGGAGCGAATCAGCAAGTTTTGTCAGCTATTCTGCCCCTTCTGTCTGAGGAAAGGTGCGGGCCAAACAGGCCTGAATATCTTGCAAAATCTGCTGGGTGGCCAAGAGACTGCGCCCTGAACTCCACACGTCACCCGCGACTTCACAAACGGCCCCTTGCTGCATCGCCTCTAGCTGCGACCATAATCGGTCATTCATAAACGTCTCTTTAGAGGCATTTCTCCAAGCCGCGTTATGAATCAAAAAAATCACATCGCCGTCTGGGCCGGCTAAATCTTCGCGAGAGAGCCGGACGAAAGATTCGTCTTCAATGCCTTGAGTCGTATTGTGAGCAAACCCCAATTCTTGGAGCATCGAGTTGTGCGTAGGTTGTATAGAACGGAGTGTGGGCGTAGCCTTTCCGAAGGAAATAAACTCACAGCGACCAGGATTGGGTTGGGTTAGCCCCTAGCGAAACCTAACCTACAAATTGAAAACTGACAGTCCCTAGAGCGATCGCAAAGTAGCTTTCAAGTTGGGGATAAACAAGCCGCCGATGCCCGTCAGCACCATTGCTACCGCACAACCGGTATAGAGCACTGCCATGCCCGCCCCAGGGCCGTTGCCAAAACCGCTGCTCAGCCAATTCGTCCACGAATTTCCCGACCGCATGGCCGGTTCTAGCACGCGATCGGCCAACGGCCCGGCCAGCAGTACCGCGATCGCACTCACTCCTTGCAGCACCAAATCGTTGGCAGCAAATACCCGTCCCTGATATTCCGGCTTAATCTGAGTCATCCACAGGGCCGTTTCCGAACTGCCCAGCAGCGGAAAGTTAAGAGAAGAGCAAAACTGAGCGGGAATCCAGACAGCGGGAGATCGCCCCAGTCCAAACACGGTTATGATCACGCCTGCCCCAATGAAGCCTGCCAACATGCCATTGCCCTGGCGTTTGGGCCCACCCCAGACGCTGAGCAAAATCGCCCCAGTGACGCCACCGATGCCTGCCGCTGAAGCGGTACTTGCCAAGATCGGGGCGCTGCCGTTGGTACGAGCCAAAATCATCGGGTCATAGACCGCGCCACCCAAATCGTGGAAAAACCAAAAGGCTGTGGTGATCAGCAAGAGCGATCGCAACCCTGGTTTTTGCCAGACGTAGCGAAAGCCAAAGGTGAGTTTAGCCCAGAGGGATTCTCGTTCGGTCGTTTTTTGGCGGGGGGGTTGAGGAATGCGGATGGCGCAGAGTGTGGCGATCGCCACCCCAAACGTCACTAAATCAACCCCCAAAATGCCCAGCAGTCCGATGAGCGGATAGGTGACTCCCGCCAAAGCTGGGCCAAAAATAGCGGAGCCATAGTGAACGGCTGAATTCATGCTGTTGGCTCGCGTGAGCTGACGCGCTGGCACCAATGAAGAAATGGACGCTTTGTAGGCCAAGCTTTGAATTTGGCCGAAGCCGCCGTTTAAGCTGGCAGCCAGGTAAAGATGCCAAATCTGTAGACTATCGGTGAAAAACAGGATGCCAATGCCAACGGTGGCGAGGGCGGCAATGCAGTCTCCGAGCATCATTAAATATTTGCGATGAAAGCGATCGACCATCAGCCCCGCAAACAGCGTGACCGGGATGCGCAACAGTTGAGAAAAAAAGCCTACTAGCGCCAGAGCCGTTACCGAACCGGTGACCTCCCATGCCCAGAGGATGAGGGCAAACTCGGTCATGTAGCTGCCGATGGTCGAAACCAGCTGACCAGACCAGATTAAAGTAAAGGTGCGCATAAAGCATCATCCCGACCAGACTGGCAGGGCGTACAGTCAGGTCTGACATTGCCCCAGCGGCAGTTTGATGGAGTACTGATAAACGACAGGACGGCGCTAGCTTGAAAACCGACAGCCTTTTCTACGAGATCTTTCAAACCGACCCCAATATCGTCTTTGACTTGATCGGTAGACCTCCGACAAGAGATGTCACGTATCGCTTTGCCTCTGAGGAAGTCAAGCAAACCAGCTTCCGGATTGACGGCATCTTGGTACCCCCCACCGACGCCGCTGACTTGCCCATCGTCTTTGTGGAGGTTCAGGGCTATCGAGACCAGAAGAATGTTTTGTATTCCAGCTTTTTCAGTCAGCTTTTCTTGTATTTGCATGATTATCAACCGCCAAATGATTGGTATGACGTGCTGATTTTCACCAGGCTCCCTCGA
>CALCPB010000066.1 GCA_937897665.1 uncultured Halomicronema sp.
ATATCTTGACTTGCATAGCGACGATGGCCGCTGGGCGCCCTGGCCACCCGAGTCTACAGACCAATGCGTTCGTAGTAACGCAACGTATGCGCGCTCACTTGAGTGATGGCGGCAACCTGTTGAATTGACAGTTCCGTATCCATGGCTCTCACCATAAGACTTAGAGTGCACTCTAAGTCAACACCCTCATTCAAAGATCAGGCGGGCATGTTGCCGCTACAGCAGCCGTGGAGAGAGATCGCCGCCGGGTGGTCGGAAAGCAGGCAGTGCCAGCGATCTTTTGCAATGCGAGTGTCGCGTGGATTTTGGACCTGAACTCGTAAGGGCAAATTGAGTGGAGGCCGGTGAAATTGTTGAGCTAAGGCAAAAACTGCTGCTCTGGGGGACTGTACCGCTTTTGCTCCCCTTGGGCTCGTGAAATGCGAGGATAGGAGAGATCAAGCGTCGGTTGCTCGACCAGGCCCCATAGCTTCCTAATTCACCTCCATGACTGTACCGATTCAATTCATTTCGCCCTCAATTTTTACCCTGACCGTTGTGCTCGCCATCGGGCTGGTCTTTTTTATTCGTGCTTCAACTAAAGACCGCACTGAAACCGCGCTCTACGCCACCGAGATGGACGACGTCTCTCTGTTGGCAACGTTGCAGCAGTACTTCGCCAATCGGGCTTATCAAGTCACAGCGGTCAATGCCGAATCGGGCTCAATTTCCCTTAAGGGCAAGGTTGGGGCCAGCATTTTTATGGCGGTCTTTTTAGGCAGCTTGGCGGGCATTGGCTTTGCCTGTTTGGCTCTGGTATTGGCGATCGCCTATCCCCAATTGGGCTACTGGCCCTACGGATTACTGGTGCTCTCACCGCTTGCTTCTTGGTTTTATTGGCAGGGGTCAACCCGCATTGAGCAGGTCGATTTTCAGGTGCGCTCGACCGCTGACAGCACCCGTGACGATGGGAGATCGGGTACCCAGCTTTGGGTCTCGGCTCATCGTGATGAGCTGGCTGTTTTAGAGTCTCAGCTCGCTTTAAAACGCAAAGAGACGGAGCAATAAATACTGCCGTCTCTTTGCTTAAAATGGGCTTTAGCTGTTTGGTTTGAGGCTATATAAAGTCAGACGATTGCTCGTCATTTCAGCAAGATAGCTGAAACTTCACTTCGACAAGCTCACAACTTCGTCTTCCTCTTCGTTGAGCAGGGCTCTCAAACTCGGAAACAGAAAGTGGTTCTCTTCAACATACTGGGCACCGAAAAGACCTTTCTCAGCCCAAAAATATCGATCAGTGGTGTGCTCGTTACGCTTCACAAGCAACAGTGCCGGGGGCGCAATGTTTTCATTGTGGATAAAATTACGAGCTGCGGTGACTGGTTTATCCGTCCCGCTCTCGATACTATATTGAGGTACACACTCCAGAATTCGCCTACCTTCTAGACGACGGCGGCTCTTACGTTTACGTCTTCTTGCCAACCTGCCTACCTCCTACTCTCTGGTGTACAAAACTGCCAAGGTATGTAGTTTGTGCTACAAAACCCCTAACCTTGCAAAGTATATCCGGTACAAACTAAAATTTCAACTTATTTGCATATCTTTTGGGTAACGACATGGTTAAAATAATAGATTTTCTATTCATTTCTTGATTAGCATGTTGATATGTGCTTCATTCAGCTCGTAACCACCCGCATTTCTTTGTGACGAAGGGATAATTGCCCGCGACGTTTAATGATATTAATGCCTGCCAGCGCGGAATTTGCGGCCCTCTGCCAATCTCAAATTACCATGATGGCTGGGGTGGTCGGGGCTGACTCGACGGCTGTCTATTTGGCCGAAGGTTGGTCTGATCAAGCCGTCCCGCAACTAATTTCGATCGCGGTTTATCCCACCCCCAAGTCTCCTCAATCTCAGGCTCCCCGGCTCGATCGCAGGCTGCCAGCAGCAACATCCAGCGGCAACGGGCCAGTTTCGGCTCAGTTTGCGGCTGCGGCAGACGCAGTGTCCAGTCAGCCCGATCCGCGCGTGTTGTCCGATCCGGCCTATGCAACGGCTCGTGATGCCGAACACACGACCCAGCAACGGTTAGCGATTCCCCTGATGCATGAGGGCGGTGTGTTTGGCGTCTTAGTCAGTTGGCGCGCTGATCGCCCCTGGCAGCAGCCAGAACGCGATCAGATGGCAGAATGCGCCCACTCGTTGACGCTGGCCTGTGTGCTTGATCAGCGTGGCCAATGGTTGAGTAGTCGGACATCTTCTTTAGATCGCATTCAAGCTCAACAGTCTGATCGCTTTCACGAATTGTTGCATCAGCTACGGAGCCCGCTCACCGCCTTGAAAACCTTTGGCAAGCTGCTGATCAAACGCCTGCCTTCAGAAGATCAAAATCAGCTGCTAGTTACCAACATGTTGCGGGAGAGCGATCGCCTCCAGGAACTGCTGGGCTATTTTGACGAGACACTGCAGGCGGCTGACGACACTCGGGCAGCCGCCTCCACATCAGCCCCGCTTCTGTTGGCACCTGCTGACGAGTCCCCTGAAGAGCCAGCCCTGCTGACGGCAGCGGATTCGTTGGCTCACTTTGGCGGTGCTCTGGACATCCATCCCGATTCCGTTGCGGCGTTGATTGAACCCCTGGTGAGACTCAATCAGCCGTTGGCTGAAGCGGCCGAGATGAAGTTACATCTGGTGCCGCCCGCTGAGGATGGCTGGCTGCAGTTTGACCCCAAGGCACTGGGAGAAATTCTTAACAATCTGCTCGACAATGCGCTGAAATATTCATCACCACAGACCGAGGTGTGGCTGCAGTGGGGCCTGTCGCACCCCGATCAGCCCAACCTGGGCGGCATTTTGCTCGTGGATACGGGGCCCGGCATTCCCGCCCTGGATCAGGAACACATTTTTGAACGCCA
>CALCPB010000067.1 GCA_937897665.1 uncultured Halomicronema sp.
CATGCCAAGAGTCGCGGTGTCAGAGGCGAAGCAACATGATGCGGCACTTCTGTTTGGGCAGTGGCTTTATTGGGGCAGCGCCGATCGCCCATTAAAGCCACTCATGGCTTCTTCATAGCCTTTCAACAAAATGGTTTCGATCGCCTCAGTAGCCCAATCGAGGGCGGTATTGACCAGCGGTTTTTCATCCGGGGCAAACTTCCCCAAGACATGAGCGACCACGGCCTGATCGCGATCGCCCGCGCGCGCCGTACTGCCAATGCCAACCCGCAACCGGGGAAACGTTTGGGTGCCCAGGTGAGCAATGATCGACTTCATGCCGTTATGACCGCCAGCCGAGCCTTCGGCACGAATTCTCAATCGTCCGAGCGGCAGCGCCATGTCGTCATACACCACTAAAACCGTCTGGGCGGGGAGCTTGTACCAGTCCACAACGGCTCTCACCGCTTGGCCAGAGCGATTCATATAGGTATTGGGTTTCAGCAGCGCGAGCTTGTGCCCGGCGATCGCCCTCCCTTCCCCAAACTTGCCGTGAAATTTGCGATTGTCGGCCATGTCAATGTGCCAGCGCTGTGACAGGGCATCCACCACGTCAAACCCCACGTTGTGCCGCGTGCGGGCATATTTGTCGCCTGGATTACCCAAGCCCACCACTAAGCGCAGAGAGGCTGCAGATTCATTAGCCATTGCAAGATATGAGAATGCGCAACAAAAGATATCTGTGCCACAACGGACGGCCTGGCCAGCGGACTGTCGGAGTTTTCTTTACTCATCCGCTGAGTCAAGTGAGACGGGGCGGTAGCTCGGTCAGTTTCGTCCCACTATGGGGTGAGGCACGGTCGCCGAAAGCAAAGCGTTGTCGTGGTGGTTACAGCTGGCCAATCTGAGGAACCGCAGACGCTTTCAGGCCCAGCAGTCACCGTGATACAACGACCCTGGCTAGTCTCAAAACTCTCGAGACCCGTCTACGGTTTAAGAGCAATTCCGTGGAGGAATTCAATTGGGTTGCTAAGAAGACGTAGCTGATGCATCCGGTGCCGCGACATCAGCGGCGACGGTTTCGGCTTCATCGGCTGCCGCATCCTCTGCTGTCGCCTCGGTTTCACCCTCTGGCTCAGGTAGGGCTTTCGGCTCAGGACGCTCGATCTCGGCCTTCATCGGCGCGTTCATCGATTTTTTGAGATCTTCTGCCTCTTTCTTAAACTCTGTCTCAAACTCTTGCTGAGCCTTTTTGAAGCTGCCCAGGGCTTGAGCCAAACTGCGACCCATCTCAGGCAGTTTTTTAGGGCCAAACACCAGCAAAGCAACGACCAATATCAAGGCCATCTCGGGGAGCCCGATCCCAAAAACGTTCATATCGTCCTCCTAAAGGCTGACAGTTACGCCCGCACTCACCTGATTGCGGCAACGCATGAGTCGATAACTGTCGAACTATGTGCCAAAAGCAAGAAGGGTAGAAGCGTTGGTTCTTCTACCCTTCTGTAAGTCAATCGAAGCAGCAGCTGAACTTAGATGCCCAGACTGCGCCAGTCAACATCGACGTTCTGCAAAATGAGTGAAGAGTTGTAAAGCTGAAGAATAATCAACAGAAATACGAAGAACAGCCCCATGAAGACGCCCATGACGGGAGTCGTGCCCCAACCGGGTGATACTTTACCGTATTCAGAGTTGAGGGGTTTTAGCAGATTGCTTAGCCGCGTTTGTTGTGCCATCAGTGTCCTGAACCTATACGCCACTTTATATTCCGTAATATTATAAGATTAAGGTGTTTTATAGGAAACCTCATTCTATGCAGCCTGCAACAGTTCTTATCATTTCTGTAGGTGCAGTGGTCGTGGCCTTTACGGCACTCGCTGTTTACACCGCCTTTGGCCCGCCTGCTAAGCAGCTAGCTGATCCCTTCGATGAGCACGAAGACTAGACGCCCACGAGCTGCCCTATTGTTCAACGGCTCCACTACTGGCATTGACTGCCTTGGCGACCAGTGAGCTGATCGCCAAGCGCGCTATGTTCCTCCTCAAAATGGCCCAGGATGCTTTACATGTGGCGTCTGGAAACTTTCTGTTGAGAAATTACGAGTTTACCCTTGTGCCTAGGATGGTATGAGGGTTTATTTGTAGCTGCGCTGGGTGGGTGGCGCATTGTCAAACTGCAGCTCTTCGCGATGCAAGGTGGCGGGACGATCGCTGCCCCGATACTCCCAGGCGGCGACGTAAGCGAAGTTGGCATCATCCCGCTGGGCTTCGCCATCGGGAGTTTGGTGCTCTTCGCGAAAGTGACCACCGCAGGATTCTTCGCGGTGCAGGGCATCTTGGGCCATCAGTTCGGCCAGTTCTAAAAAGTCGGCAACGCGACCGGCAAACTCAAGACTTTTATTGAGCGTATTGGCTGCGCCCGGGAGCTTGAGGTTGTGCCAAAATTCGTGCCGTAGTTCACGGATGCGGGCGATCGCGGATTTCAAACCCGCGCGATCGCGGCTCATGCCCACATGATCCCAAACCAGGCGACCTAACTCGCGATGAAAGGTCATTACGGTTTTGTTGCCCTGAATGTTGAGCAGCTGCGTTAGCCGCGTTTGGGCTGCGTGCTCAGCTTGTTGAAAGGCGTTATCAGTCGTGGTCACCGCAGCCAGGGAAGTGCTTGCCAGGTAGGTGCCCAGCGTGGGTGGAATCACGAAGTAACCATCGGCTAAACCTTGCATCAGGGCACTCGCGCCCAGCCGATTCGCCCCGTGATCCGAAAAGTTGGCCTCGCCCAATACAAACAAGCCTGGAATCGTACTCATCAGGTGATAGTCCACCCAGAGCCCGCCCATGGTGTAGTGTACGGCGGGATAAATTCGCATCGGCACCTGATAGGGATTTTCGCCGGTGATGCGCTGGTACATGTCAAACAGGTTGCCGTATTTAGCGGCGATCGCTGCCTGCCCTTGCGTTTGAATCGCGTCTTGAAAGTCAAGGTAAACGGCTAGCCCCGTTTCGCCCACGCCGCGTCCCTCATCGGTCATGGTTTTGGCATTGCGGGAAGCGACATCACGGGGCACGAGATTGCCAAAGGCCGGATAGCGACGTTCGAGATAGTAGTCGCGATCGCTTTCCGGAATGGCGTGGGGCGATCGCGAATCGCCCGGCATTTTGGGTACCCAGACCCGACCGTCATTGCGGAGCCCTTCGCTCATCAGCGTGAGCTTGGACTGATAATCGCCCGAGATGGGAATGCAGGTCGGGTGAATTTGGGTGTAGCAAGGATTGGCAAAATACGCGCCCCGTTTGTGGCAGCGCCACGCTGCCGACACGTTGGAATTTTGGGCGTTGGTAGAGAGGTAATAGACATTGCTATAGCCGCCAGTACACAGCAGTACGGCATCGCCCGCATGGCGTTCGAGCTGACCCGTGATTAAATTACGCGTGATGATGCCTCGCGCGTGTCCGTCAACGACCACCAGATCTAGCATTTCGCGGCGGGCAAAGATTTGCACCTGTTGCGCTTGCACCTGCCGCATCAGGGCGCTGTAGGCCCCCAGCAACAGCTGCTGCCCCGTTTGCCCTCGGGCATAAAACGTCCGTGAGACCAAAGCGCCGCCAAACGAGCGGTTGGCTAATAGCCCGCCATATTCCCGCGCAAAGGGCACGCCTTGGGCGACACACTGATCAATAATCTGGTTGCTGATCGCGGCCAAGCGGTGAACATTTTCTTCGCGTGAGCGGTAGTCGCCCCCCTTGAGCGTGTCGTAAAACAAGCGCCAACCGCTATCGCCATCATTGGGAATGTTTTTCGTGGCGTTGATGCCGCCTTGGGCTGCAATGCTGTGGGCACGGAGCGGCGAGTCTTGAATGCAGAAGCTTTTCACCTGATACCCAAGCTCGGCGAGGGTCGCTGCCGCCGAGGCCCCGGCTAGCCCCGTCCCCACAATCAGGACGGTGTGTTTGCGTTTGTTGTTGGGGCTCACCAGCGGGCAAGTTTCTTGGAAGCGAGTCCATTTGTCATCAAGCGCCCCGGAGGGGATACGAGCATCAAGCATGGGCAGGGAGAGACAGTAGTGGAGACAACAGGAAAAATGAGTCCTGCTCTGAGCATACAAATCCGACTGCCGCCATGGCCTCCGGTTTGGGCCTGCCAGCTCTGCCGCTCACCCCCAATGCTCAGAAAATTGGGGGCCACGTACCCCAGATTAGAGGATGTTAAAGGGGAAATGCGTTAGGTCTGACAGCGCTTTTATGGTTTCGCGAGTTGACCCATGGGAGGAATTAGACAGGGCTGTAGTTTAGCGGCAGCGGAGCGAGGAGTCCCTATCTGGCAAGGATAGAACATTCGATTGCGCCCACCGATAACGGGGGCCATGTGGCAGGCCATCCTGGATCAAAACCAACTAGATCCCGAGCGGTCAATAGAATCATCAGTCAGTGAACAATCAATACAATTTCAGCGGTTGCCCCGGTGTCCCTTGCGACAGTAGAGATCGGCCCAACGCTGCGACCCGAACTCCACTGCAGTGTTGCCTGTAAGAGGAAGCTACGATGGCTATCGCAACCATTAATCCCACGACTGGGCAAACCCTCAAGACCTATGCCTCGTTGGATCAGATTGCTCTGGAGACCCGCCTGACCCAGGCCCAAGCCGCCTTTGCCACCTATCGAACGACGTCTCTCAAGCAGCGCGCCCGTTGGCTGCACGCGGTCGCTGACTTGTTAGAGAGCAACAAACAGGCCTATGGCCAACTGATGACCTTAGAGATGGGCAAGCCGCTCAAAAGCGCGATCGCGGAGGTGTCGAAATGTGCCTGGGTCTGTCGGTTTTATGCCGACAATGCGGCCAGCTTTTTGCAAGACGTGCCCGCCGTGACCGATGCCAGCCAGAGTTTCGTCCGCTATCAGCCGCTAGGCGTGGTGCTGGCGGTGATGCCGTGGAATTTTCCGTTTTGGCAGGTGTTTCGATTTGCCGCTCCGACCCTGATGGCCGGTAATGTGGCGCTGTTGAAGCATGCTTCTAACGTGCCGCAATGTGCGCTGGCGATCGCCGATATTTTTCACAAAGCCGGGTTCCCCGAGGACGTGTTTCAAACGCTGCTGGTGGGAGCCGATGCGGTAGCGGGGCTGCTGGCCGATGAGCGCGTAAAAGCGGCTACGCTCACCGGCAGTGAACCGGCGGGGGCGGCCCTAGCGGCGACGGCGGGTCAGCATATTAAGCCCACGCTGCTGGAATTAGGGGGGACTGATCCCTTTATTGTGATGCCCAGCGCCGATCTGGAGGCCGCCATCACCACGGCGGTGACCGCTCGTCTGCTGAATAACGGGCAGTCTTGCATTGCGGCCAAGCGGTTTATTTTGCATGCGGCGATCGCTGAGCCGTTTTTAGCTGGGCTGACGGCGAAGTTCAAGGCGCTGAAGGTGGGCGACCCCACTGTGAGCACCACGGATATCGGGCCACTGGCCACGCCCCAGATTCGCGATGAGCTGGCAGCGCAGGTGACGGCCTGCGTGCAGCAGGGGGCCAAGGTATTGGTGGGGGGAGAGCTGGAGTCCTGCCTGACGGCTCTACCGACGGCGCTGCGCCAGGGCAACTTTTATCCACCCACAATTTTGGCCGACATTCCCCCCGGCACTCCGGCGGATCAGGAAGAGTTTTTTGGGCCGGTGGCACTGACCTTTCAGGTCGACAGCTTGGAGGCGGCAGTGCGGTTGGCCAACAGTACCCCGTTGGGGCTAGGGGCGAGCGCCTGGACCCAGTCCGCCGAGGAATGCGATCGCTTCGTCAATGAGCTAGAAGCGGGGGCGGTCTTTATCAACGGCTTGGTGAAGTCAGCTCCGCGCTTGCCCTTTGGCGGCATCAAGCGATCGGGCTATGGCCGCGAGTTGGGTCGCGAGGGCATTTTGGCCTTTGTGAATGCTAAAACGGTTTGGATCAAATAAATGCGAAATGGCCTGAATCAGGGAATTGACCCATCACGGACTGACAAGATTAGTAAGGAATGAGTGGGGATGAATACTGCCGAGCTGCTGGTGCGCTGTTTAGAAAATGAAGGGGTCGAATACATTTTTGGCGTGCCCGGAGAAGAAAACCTGGCCGTTCTGCAGGCGCTCAAATCCTCATCGATTCAGTTTGTGACGACCCGCCACGAGCAGGGAGCGGCCTTTATGGCCGACGTCTATGGTCGCCTCACCGGCAAGGCGGGGGTGTGTCTATCCACCCTGGGGCCGGGGGCGACGAACTTGATGACCGGTGTGGCCGACGCCAACCTCGACTGCGCGCCGCTGGTGGCCATTACCGGTCAGGTGGGCACCGATCGCATGCATATCGAGTCGCACCAGTATCTTGATCTGGTGGCGATGTTTTCACCGGTGACTAAGTGGAACGCGCAGATTGTGCGGCCCAGCATCACGCCCGAGATTGTGCGCAAGGCCTTCAAACTGGCCCAGACGGAGAAACCGGGCGCGGTGCACATTGATCTGCCGGAAAACATTGCTGAGATGGCGGTGACGGGGCAGCCACTGCGGCGGGATGGCCAAGACAAGTCTGAAGCCTCGCTGCAGAGCATTAAGCAGGCGGCGAAGGCGATCGCCCAGGCGACGAATCCGCTGATTTTGGTGGGCAACGGCGCAATTCGGGCCCAGGCTAGCGAGGCGCTACTGCGGTTTGCGACGGGGCTCCACATTCCTGTGGTGAATACGTTTATGGGCAAGGGTATGCTGCCCTACACCCATCCGCTGGCCCTGTGGACCTTTGGCCTGC
>CALCPB010000068.1 GCA_937897665.1 uncultured Halomicronema sp.
GCTGGTGGTCGGGATTCCCGTTGTCAGGATGCAGCTGACCGACTCTGATACCGCAGTTGCGGAAGCGGTTGAGCCGACGATGACATTTGTTGAAACGCTGACGGTGGCCACAGTTGCCGGCTATGACACGACCCGAGCCTATACCGGAGCAATCGCCGCCCTGAGAGCGAGTGATTTAGGGTTTGAGCGGGGTGGGGAACTGGTCGCCGTCTTAGTGGAAGAAGGCGATCGCGTCGCTGCCGGGGCACCGCTGGCACAGCTCAACATCAGTAATCTACAAACTCAGCGGCAGCAGCTCGAAGCCGATCAAGCCCAAGCTCTGGCGGTGCTTTTGGAACTGGAAGCTGGGCCCCGAGTAGAAGACATTGCAGGGGCCGAAGCCAGCGTTCGTCAACTGGAACAAGAGCTGGCGCTGCAGCGCACCCAGCGATCACGGCGAGAATTTCTCTATGAGCGCGGAGCGGTTTCTCGCGAAGAACTCGATGAGTTTGCCTATGGTCAAGGGGCCTTGCAAGCGCAGCTCGATCAGGCCCGCAGCCGTCTGGAAGAGTTGCAAAACGGCACCCGTCAAGAACAAATTTTGGCCCAGCGAGCCGTGGTGCAGAAGTTAGAGGCGGCGATCGCGGATGTTGACGTGAACATTCAAAAAAGTACGGTGCGATCGCCTTTCGCCGGGATTATCGCTGACCGTCAGGTAGATGAAGGAACCGTAATTGGGGCGGGGCAATCAGTCGTTCGTTTAGTCGAAGATGCTGCCCCGGAAGCGCGCATCGGTATGCCAGTGGTGACGGCTAGTCAGCTGCGGTTGGGCGATACCCAACCGGTGAAGCTAGATGGAGAGACCTTTACGGCAACAGTCACAGCGGTATTGCCTGAAGTTGATCCTGAAACCCGCACCCAAATGGTCGTGTTTCAGCTTGATCAAGCCGCTGTTCCCAGCCTTAATCCTGGTCAAATAGCACGGGTCGAAATTACTGAAACCATTCCGACTGCAGGGACATGGTTGCCCACCTCGGCCCTAACCCAAGACATTCGGGGCTTATGGAGCGCTTACGTACTCATCCCTGCTGACGCAGATGGCACGTACGAAGTGCAGCCCCAATCCGTCGAAATTCTACATCAGGAAAGTGATCGAGCCTTGGTGCGAGGGACGCTACAGCCGGGCGATCGCGTCGTGGCTGATGGGGTTCATCGTTTGGTTCCGGGGCAGCAAGTAAAGCCGATTGAATGAGTTCGGAATACCCGGCAGGAAGAGCAGAGCCCTACAGAATTCGGAGTTCGTTAATGCCCTTAGTTTTTCGCCACCTGGATGACCTGCTTCAAAGTGTAGCTGGATCAACATCTTGGACTTCCGCAGTGCGGGTGAACCTCACCGCCTGCGGCACCTCTCCTTCCTAAGGAGAGGCTCAGACAAGTTCTGCATAAAGCATCCACCCGGATTTAGCGTGGGGATTCCGGTTCCTCTCCTTGAGAAGGAGAGGTTAGGTGAGGTTCTACAAGCCGTAGCATTTCAGGCTCAGCTTGGGTTGGCGAATAAATCGCGACACTAACGGAGTTCGGAATTCGGAGATGGGGCCTGCATAAAGCCCTCACCCCTAGCTTCCTCACTCCCTCACCCGGTTCTGTTCCCTATTCCCTACTCCCTATTCCCTTTCTCATCTACTAATACTCAACACCCTATTACTCATTATGGTTCGCCCATTTTTTACGAATATTCGCCTGCTAATCCTGGCGATCGTGTTGATTCTCGGTTGGGGCCTGTCTGCTTATCAAGGCTTACCCCGCCAGGAAGATCCAGAATTGGTGGCCCGAACGGCTGTGGTCACCACCGTTTTTCCGGGTGCCAACGCCGAGCGGGTGGAAGCGCTGGTCACCGCTGTGCTCGAAGAAGAACTGGCTGAGATTGAAGAGATCGAGACACTGTCATCGACGTCGCGGGTCGGATTATCTAGCGTGGTGGTCGAACTTCTCGATTCGGTCACCAATGCCCAATCCATTTGGTCAAAGGTCCGCGATGAAATGGATGATGCGGCAGCTCAATTTCCGCCAGGGGCGGCTGAGCCAGAGCTAGTAGAGAGCAATATGAAGGCCTACACCCTGATCACGTCGCTGACGTGGAATCTTCCTGGTGAGCCGAACTACGCCGTCTTACGTCGCCATGCCGAAGAACTCGCGATCATCATGCGCGGTATCGACGGCACGGAAGAGGTGGAATTTTTTGGTAGCCCCGACGAAGAGATTTTGGTCGAAATTGATGCGTCCGAACTGGTCGGCGTGGGCCTATCGCCGCAGCAATTGGCGAATCAGGTCAGCCTGAGTGATGCCAAGGTGAGTGCTGGACAGCTGCGCAGCGCCGATCAGAACGTCGCGATGGAAGTTGAAAGTGAATTGGAAACGCTTGAGCAGATTCGCCAAATTCCTGTGCAGACAGGTGATGGACAGTTCACCCGCCTGAGCGATATCGCTAGCGTGAGTCGCGGGGTGCGCTATCCGCTCATTGAGCAGGCCATCATCAGCGGCCAGCCCGCTATTGTATTGGGCACCATGATGAAGTCCGGGTTGCGGGTCGACCAGTGGGCCACCGAAGCCAAAGCTGAACTTGCCGCCTTTAGCGATCGCATGCCCCAAGGGGTGAGCTTAGACACCATTTTTGATCAGAGCGCATACGTCGCTGATCGCATCAATACGCTCATCCTCAACCTCATCATCAGCGCGGCCCTGGTGGTGGTGGTCACGTTGGTCACGATGGGCTGGCGGTCCGCGATTGTGGTGGGCGCGGCCTTGCCGTTGACGATCTTTGCGGTGTTTGGCTGGTTCACAGTCTTTAATGTGCCGATTCATCAGATGTCGGTAACCGGAATGATCATTGCGTTGGGGCTGCTGATCGACAACGCGATCGTCGTCGTAGATGAAATTCAGGTCGAGATGCAGCATGGTGATGCGCCACTGAAGGCAGTGACCAAAACCGTGAAGTACCTGCAAGTGCCGCTCATGGCCTCGACCCTGACCACGGTGCTGACGTTTTTGCCGATTTATCTATTGCCAGGCGCGCCGGGTGAGTTTGTGGGGGCGATCGCCCTCAGCGTCATTCTGTCGCTGGTTTCGTCCCTGGCCATCTCCCTCACGGTGATTGCCGCGTTGGCAGGGCGCATGCTGTGCGACAGTGGTCGCCAATACGAACAGGCAAAGCAGAAGTCTCAGCGCGGGT
>CALCPB010000069.1 GCA_937897665.1 uncultured Halomicronema sp.
GGGGCGGGGCCCTTCCTTCCCGTTGCACATTGGCGGGCTATGGGGCCTGGGCATTGGGCAAGGATACGGTCAGTCAACAACACTACGCAAAGATTATTTGAAACAATGGTTTTACGTATAACTACGGAAAATTGGCCCATATTGGCTCCAGGGCTTCACAATACCTGAGTGATCCTTACCAAAACCACACATACACTATTCCCCGAATTTTTCAGAAATGCGCACTTACTCGAGGGGGAGCAGACCAAGATCCGTGTGATGGATGCCGACAGTATTCCAAAAAAAAGGTGCCTCCGAAGAAGCACCTAGACCTTTGTTGAGAGGAGAACAGGAATACCCATCGGTATAACGCTCTACGTTGCCCCCTATTGTAATTTATTGCGATTTAATGTCAATAACAGGCTTGCAAGTCTGCCGTCTTTCTCGCCACGCAATGAGTGGTAACGCCCCAGGCTTTTAGGCCTCTTTCAATCTCCATTAGTTTCCTGGAAAGGATTCTTGGCCATGGAGGGGCTGTTTAGCCGGATGATTTGTCCAGGTGTTTCTCAGTAAAGTGTGAGAATCTTTAGCGTTCAATGTCAGAAGCGGTTGGGGCTCTCAGCACAACGCGCTTAGACTCAAGATGGGGACTGCAACCTTGCCCCATAGTTGTGTGCCTAGTGCGATAGATGGTGACTGTTTTTGTGTACGGCACGCTTAAACCAGGAGAAGCGGCATATCGGCGCTATTGTCAGCCACAGGTGGTGTCAGCCCAGCCCGCGCTAGTACAAGGCGACCTGTTTCATCTGCCTCAGGGCTATCCGGCGCTGACGGTGGGCGATCGCTGGATTAAAGGTTTTCGACTGCAGCTACAGGATGATCGCGCGATCGCCGCCATCGATGAATTTGAAGACTATGACCCTAGCCGCTCGGCTACCGAAAACCTCTATGTGAGACAACAATGGCCGATATTCTCCCCCGTGCAACACCCCTTGGGGACAGCCTGGGTTTATTGCATGGGACGACAGCGTATCCATGCCCTGGGGGGTGTGGTGGTGACCTCAGGTGATTGGAGCAAACAACAGTGGCCCAGTCTGGCGTCGCTGGAACTCATCGATGATGTTGATCGTGAAGCACGTTAACGCCAGAACTTGCTCAGGGTGGTCAGCGGCCCCGCCCAGCGCTGCGCACACGACGAGTTCAGCCCTAGAGCCGGGCAGCCCCTCTTGAAGGTTGCTGTGTCTAATGAATGACGCGACCTGATTTCGTAGAGCGGGCGCGATAATACCTGTCTCAAAGGCTGCTGTGCTGAATGAATAACGCGCCCTAAGATAGAAAGACGCTTACTCCAATCTTGATCCTTAATGCTCGACCGAATCCGCGCGATCGCTGACCGCCTCACCCCTCGCCTGATCGAAATCCGCCGCCATCTGCACAGTCATCCCGAGCTCAGTGGTCAGGAATATCAAACCGCTGCCTATATTGCGGGCGTCCTTTCCTCTTGTGGGCTCAAAACCCAAGAACTGGTCGGCAAAACCGGCGTCGTTGCTGACTTGCCAGGTCAGGGACAGCGAACCGACTACTTGGCCCTTCGCACTGATATGGATGCCTTACCAATCCTAGAGCCAACCCCTCTGGACTTTGTGTCTCAAAAACCCGGCGTCATGCATGCCTGCGGCCACGATGTGCATACGACGGTGGGCTTAGGGGTCGCCATGGTGCTGGCGGAACTGGGCGAGCCGCTACCGGGGCCGCTCCGATTTATCTTTCAACCAGCAGAAGAAACGGCTCAGGGGGCGCGGTGGATGGTCGCCGATGATGTGATGACTGGAGTTGCCGCCATTTTGGGTGTGCATGTTTACCCCTCGGTGATGGGGGGTGACATTGGCATTCGCTACGGCGCACTAACGGCGGCGGCGGATGATTTGGAAATCAACATCGTTGGCGAATCCGGGCACGGGGCGCGCCCCCATGAGGCGATCGATGCTATTTGGATTGCGGCGCAAGTGGTGACCACGCTGCAGCAGGCCATCAGCCGGACACACAATCCGTTGCGGCCTGTCGTGCTGACTATTGGCCAGATTCAAGGCGGGCGTGCCCCCAATGTCATTGCCGATCATGTGCGTCTGACCGGCACGGTGCGATCGCTGCATCCTGACACGCGCCGCGAACTCCCCCAGTGGATCGAAGCGATCGTGGCGGGTATGTGCGAACCCTTTGGCGCAAAATATGAAATCAGCTATCGTCCCGGTGTGCCGGCAGTGCTGAACGATCCGTCTCTGACGCAGCTGGTAGAGCGCTGTGCCAGAGACGTGTGCGGTGATGACCATGTGCAATTAATTGATGAGTCTTCCCTGGGGGCTGAAGACTTTTCGGTCTATCTCGACTACGCGCCCGGCAGCATGTTCCGCTTGGGCATTGGGGCGGCTGATGCGACAAACTATCCCCTCCATCATCCCAAGTTTGCCGTGAATGAGGCGGCGATCGCCATCGGCGTCACGACCCTTGCCCATGCCATGGTGCGCTACTGGCAAACGTCAGAGGCCCCCAACGGGCAGCCTACAGCCATTTGACATCGCCTGCCAGAGTAGGGGGAAAGGCTTTGCTCAGTGAGACAACGCCGTTTGGGATCGACTGAGGCCGGTGTCACGGTGATCAGCGATCGCCTCACGCTTCCATCACCGAGACAGTCCTTAACGCCTGTCTTTAGGGGCATGGCAGTATCGAGGATGTCTGCTAATGTTTGGGAAATCTTTGCAATGGTGAACTATGGCCTACCCTCCCGACCCGCCACCCTCCGGACAGCCATCCCAGTACCACCCGCCCGGCCCAGGAGCTGAGCCAGACCCCTGGAAACCTCAGCCAACACCGGCTCAAGAGCGCCAACGACTCGCCCAAGAAGCCGCGATTCACACCAAAGCAGAAAAACTCACACTGCTCGATAAGTTCGTCAGAGGTGTGATCTATTTAGTCGGAGCCTTAGAGGTGCTCTTGTCCCTACGATTTCTGCTCCGGCTAACAGCAGCCAACCCTGATAACACCTTCGCCAACGTCATTTATGGCTTATCCCAGCCGTTTGTTGATCCTTTTTCAACGCTGTTTGTGAGCCCCACCTTCAACGGTAGCGCCAATATTTTTGATGTGAATCTGCTGGTGGCGATGGCTGCCTATTTGGCGCTGTTGTCCCTGTTCTTAGGCTTGATTCACGTCTTTACCAACCGCTGACGCAACTCGCTCCCAACACAGACCGCTGCCAATACGCCAAGCTCAAACAAGGTCAGCACCATCCATGGAGAGGAGACTCTGCTGATACCTCTTGTTGCAGAGATCGGCTTGAAGAGGAATGCTCAATTGCGCAGCCACGGCAATCCACCCCACCAAAAAGGGAGACGCTTTTAAGACGCCTCCCTTTTTGGTGGGAATTAAGGTCAGATTGGCTGGGTCTCTATCGACAGGCTGCAGCGACCAAACCAGGCGCATAGGCTTCAACGACGTTGCCTGTATCGCTACAGGTGATCATTAAATAATCGCAGTGAGGGCACTGGGTGCGGATCAAAGCCTCTTTGTTCAAAAAATGACGAGAAGCGTGACCGCCGCAGTTCGGGCAGTTGACAATGTGGGAAGCGTGATTCATGGATAGTGTGCTGGCGGGGAATAGGGATCTGTAATCGAGTCTGCCGGGCTCCGTCGCGTGTGACGACAAATGAATTTATTCATCACACTGTTGCGGGGATCGCTTCAGAATCAATAGTTTAAAACAACTGTTGATATATGAAAATGTTATTCCAAATAACATTAAAACGGCAACAAAAAATCGAAAAATATTTCAAAAGATATATTAAAGCTTGATCCCGGTTGGTTTTAAGGCTTTTTTTGTCGTTTTCACGATCTCGAAATGAAAAATGTAAGGTTTAATACCAATAGAATTAATAAAAGCTTAAATTTCTGTTGGCAATAGAGAAAACCCATTCATTTACCCTTCCCGTTAATGATGGGCGTCTACCGCCTACTCACAGCAGCTAGCAGGCTCGGCTAAAGCTCTGAGTCTGGGTTGTTTCTTTGTAAAAATCGCAACATTTTTGCCGTGCTTAATTATCTTTTAATGATTGCGGAATTGAGCCCGGGACCGCCAGTATCGGACTGCCGTTGCTCAGCACCGGTTGCTAGCAAAACTCAGGCTGGCTCGGACGGAAATGGTTCAGGATGAGACTCATGCTCAATCTCAAAGACATGTCCATATAGGCTTGAGAGAATCTGTTTACCTTCTTGGGTGAGTTTGAGATAAGCGATCGCACTTTTGATGTACGGATATACCGTTTGCCAGTAGAACTGGGGGTACTTGAGGCGGAGATCTTCAGGATTGCGGTAGCCCAGCTGCTCATTGACCCCAGTTTCTTCAAACTCGTAGAACAAGGCGGGAATTTTGTGGAGATAGCGGGGGTCAGACAGCTGCCCAATCAAATCAGCGGCCCTGACCAGCCCCGGAAAGTTGGTCGTGTCTTGATGGTCGGTATCGAGCGGCACGGGAAAGCGGGTCAGCTCAATATTGCGCTTGATGATTTCGGCATTGATGAGGCTGTGCCCCCCAAATCGCTCTTGTACAAAGAGCTTGCCGCGATCAACGTGATACGGCGTCAGGCTCGCGTCAGTGTGCCCCTCAGGAAACTGCACGGTATCGTCCTGCTGACCAGTGGCATAAACGCGCAGCGACATCACATCTTGGCGGCAAACGCCCTTGACATAGCCGATATCATGGCAGACCAACGAAATCGTGAAATGGAGCCAGTCTTCACAAGACACGCGCCCTTCACGAATATGCTTGCCCCGTAAAATCTGCTGGCCTACCAGCGTGACAAACACCATGTGTTCGACGTCATGGTAAAGCGCGTTGCTATTGGCAATCGTTTCACCGCCCATGTTGCCTACCCAGGCAATGATATCGGCGTAGTTTTGCTTTAAGCCGCCGTAGGTCTGGGCATAGTTAACGCGCAGTTCTTCGACGAAGGCATTACATAAAAGTTTGTTGGGATTCAACATCGATGATTGATCTGTGGACTCTGCAGGAAAACACTTCTACGCCTGTTCTAGCCCATATAACAAAAGCGTAACAAACTAATCAGGACACTTCATCTATCGTTTGTGCGGCCTTCGTCAATTCAGGAAAAAAGAACAGCAGGCTGATGATTGACACCCAGTAGCAACTTCATCGGGGAGCTGGGTCGTTTCGTAAATCCATATCTGGAATGATCATTCAATTAATGGACTACAGTGAGGAGGGAGGTGCAGGAGTATGGCGCGCACTAAGGCATTTGACCCCGACATCGCCTTGTCTAAGGCGATGGACGTTTTTTGGCAGAAAGGCTACACGGCGACATCGGTGCATGACTTGTTGACGGCGATGGGCATTAACCGGGGCAGCCTATACGACACGTTTATTGACAAGCGACATCTGTTTTTGCAGGCGATCGCCCACTATCACGACACCGTAGTAACGGCAGCGATCGCCCATCTGCAAGCGCCGGATGCGGCCCGACTCGAGATTGAACAGCACTTTTTCGATTTAGCGGCACGCACGAGCGCTGATCGACAGCAGCGAGGCTGTTTGATAACCAACACCGTGGTCGAGCTGGCGGGGCAAGATGCAGAAGTCGCTAGCTTAGTCAAACAAGGGATGCAGCGGGTAGAAGAAGCATTTTACCGAGCTTTGGTGAGAGCGCAAGATCACGATGAGATTAGCACTGACAAAGACATTCGGGCATTGGCTCAATATTTCACCAGCAGTCTACAAGGGGTGCGCGTCATGGCCAAGACTGGCGCGGATGCAACAACATTGCAGACGATCGTCAGTCTTATTTTGCACGCCTTGGATTAGCGCCGTGCTCAGTCGCCAGGTCGGTTAGGACAAGACTGCGGCCACTTGACGGAGGCGCTGAGCATCAGAGTTCTCCTCGGTGTCCTCAGCAAAGTGGCCAGCGCGATAAAAAGCCATTCCTCAGAGAATTCTCAGGAACGGTTCATCTTATATTTGACTGTTCGTTCCAGAATAAAGGAGAAGTGACAAGAGTATGATTTGTTATGAGCTTGACCCAAGACCTCGCCCAGTTCGCCGCCAAGATGAAAGACCAGTTGCCTGCTGAAGCTCAAGTCACCATGGCCAAGGCCGGTAACGAAATCGCCCAGCTGGGCATCGAAGACCAAAGCCTGAAAGTGGGCGACGCGATCCCTCCGGTGACCTTGCCAAATGCCCTGGGTAAATCGGTGGCCGTGCCAGACCTGCTGAAAGCTGGCCCCGTGGTGATTGCCTTTTATCGCGGGGGCTGGTGCCCCTACTGCAATATGGAACTCCGAGCCCTGCAACAAGCGCTGCCAGCCATCAAAGCCCAGGGTGCACAACTCGTCGCGATCGCCCCAGAAACGCC
>CALCPB010000070.1 GCA_937897665.1 uncultured Halomicronema sp.
GTGGTGGTGGCTATTGCCGTCGGGCTCTTGACCACCGTGGGAGAACCCACTGGAGCCGCCTCTAGCTTCGGATTTGCCGCCTTGATGGTGCTCTTAGGGGCCTTTGAAGGTTGTGTTTTAGGGCTGGCTCAAGCGGGAGTATTACGCACGCGCCTACCGCGATTAAGGCCGCGATCGTGGATTGTTGCCACCATCATCGGTGCGGTGACGGCCTGGGGACTCGGCATGGTGCCTAGCGTCTGGGCCAGTTTAGGCGAGCCGACGGCCCCGGTCTCTTCAGTCGAGCTCGCGACCAGCACTGTCTTTTTACTCGCCAGCTTGATGGGGGCCGTTCTCGGAGTCGTATTGGCCTGGCCTCAGGGACAAGTGTTGCAGCGCTATGTTAACCGAGCCCACTGGTGGCTACCCGCCAATGCGATCGCGTGGGCGGGGCATGCCAATTATCTTTTGGGTTGCCGGTAGTTTACCTCCCAATCCAACGTGGCAGCATGTCGTCGGTATCAGCCTAGTCGGCCTGACGGCCACTGGCGCAGTGGTGGGCACAATTCACGGGTCAGTTTTGCTGTGGCTCTTGCCACCCAGATGAACGGGACAGCTCGTTAACAACCAAGCCACCATCACCGTTCCCGGAGCGGCCCTCACGCCTCTAGATTGGCGAATGACAGGAACCACGCCAAACCCAAGGAATCGCATCGGCATGCGGGGGGCGAAACCCAAACTGCGAGTAAAAATCGGGGACGCCGCTGCAGTCGTTCAACGTCACAGAAACGTAGTTTGACCGCCAAAGATAGGCCAGAACACCAAGCATGCAGCGGGTCGCAATCCCTTCACGGCGATAGAGCGGATGGGTCATCACGTCCAAAACTTGAGCGACGTAAGGGTCACCGCAAACTCTCGCAAACCCCACTAAGAGATTATTTTCGGCGTAAGCGGCAATGTAGTAGTGACTCAGCCGCAGCATCTCTGCTGTTTTCTCATCAGTTCTTTGTTCCCCGGCATCCCAGTCACAAATTTGATAGAGAATGTTTAGCTGCTCGACATCAACATCTTCATTTTCGACAAAGATGACATCGGTCAAAGTAACGCAGGCTTGCATGGTATTACACCAGTCTGAAACAACAAATGGGCTAACATGCGATCGCTGCCGTAGGATGCCGAGGGCAAAACAAATCGGTGTGTATCACCATAACCAGCTCCCCTGGGGCTAACGGGCCAGTTGCTAAATCAGCAACGACAGCCCGGCAGACGATGAACTAGGTAATGCTACGGGTATCGTCAGACCCGGTTTAGCGTTTTTTGACGAGCCCAGCGATCGCCAAACAGCGTAATTAACGCCCCCGAGTAAACATCGACCCCGATGAAGGCTGGCCCAGGCGGGTCACCCGCGATCGCCGGTCAACCGCTGGCTCCAACATCGCCTTAGGAGGATTCGTCATAGGGGCAAAATCTGCTAAGTCTTGGTCCCCTCCCCAAGGCTCCACTGCCAGCTGATCGACAGCATTGTCCTCGACTAAAGCCCACAGGGGTCAGGTCTGGCCCCATCCCATGACTGAGCAATCTTAGAGAAATTTCACACCGCAGCAAATCACCCAACTGGCTATTTTTGGCAACAGTTGGGTGAGTACGGATAGCAGCCCTCTCCTCTGTCATACCAATTCTCTGAGCCTGGACTACAAATGCCGTGCTGGAGCAATCCCCCCCTTGGCCAACTAATCCTGTAGGGGGTTCCTCTAAAAATCCAGACGCCTGAAGACCCAGGCGTTGCCGTTCTCAGCTGAGACAAATCGAGCGGGAGTTCGCTACAGTCATTTCGTAAGCAGCAAGCACTTTAAGGAGCCCCCATGAAAACGCTGCCCTTCTCAAACGGTGATGAGATGCCCATTCTAGGACTGGGGACCTGGAAATCTCAGCCGGGCGATGTCTACAAAGCCGCCAAAACCGCCATACAACTGGGCTATCGACATATTGACTGCGCCCTGATTTATGGCAATGAAGCCGAAATTGGGAAAGCCCTCACCGAATGTTTCCAAGAGGGGCTGGTGACGCGTGAGCACCTGTGGATCACCTCCAAACTGTGGATCGATGCCCACGCGCCAGAGCATGTGCAGCCTGGGATTGAGCAAACTCTGGCAGACTTGCAGCTTGATTACCTAGACCTGTATTTGATGCACTGGCCGGTGGTCATCAAACAGGGCGAGAGCTTCCCACTGTCCAAAGAAAAACTGCTCTCGCTAGACGAGCTGCCAATCGCCACCACCTGGCAAGCGATGGAAGCTTTGGTAGACAAAGGCTTAACGCGACACATTGGCGTGTCTAACTTTAGTAAGAAAAAGCTCCAGCAACTTCTAGCCACGGCTCAAACTCCGCCCGCGATGAACCAGGTCGAGCTGCATCCTTATCTACAGCAAAACTCGCTGCTGGAATTTTGTCAGCAGCAGCAAATTCACCTGACCGCGTATTCTCCACTCGGGTCTGCCGATCGCCCCGACTCCTTAAAAGCCGCCGATGAACCCATCCTCTTGGCCGATCCGAAGATTGGCGAGATTGCCCAAAAACACGGGATTACTGCCGCTCAGGTATTACTCGGGTGGGCCATCAATCGAGGCACTGCCGTGATTCCCAAATCAACTAATCCTGATCGCATTGCGCAAAACCTCAAGGCGGCTGACGTGACGCTTACAGAGGCTGATATGGCCGCGATCGCGCAGCTAGATCGCCATCGCCGCTATGTGGATGGCTCGATTTGGGTCGTCGAAGGTGGCCCCTACACCCTCGACAATCTTTGGGATGAGAGCGCGTAGGGGATGCTGTGGGCGATCGCTCAAGCGTCTAAAGAAGGTGATAAACGATGCAATCTGTGATGAAACTAACCCTGGCCGCCAGTGCGATCGCGGCCAGCATTCTGGGGTGGAGTTGGCCCACGGCTGCTCGACCTTATCCTGATCGCTTGGGCATCTGCTACTTCTATGAGGGGGAGATCCAGACAACCCTAGAGCCCTGCGTCATTGGTAGCGGGTATGGGGCCGGAGGCCACTACACCACCTTGCATTGGTCAGATGGTGTCGTCACCCGCATTTACCTGATCAATGCCTGCGAGCCCGATGAGTTTGATGTCCGTGGCTTTTGTGAATACACCGTTGATGACTCTGTGGCCGCCCCCTATGAGCGCAACGTTTTCCTAGAAATCACAACGATTGAGGACCCAGAGAATTTATCCTGCTACCGCGTGATCGAGACCGATGACAGTGTTTGTTTCCGCTTTGATGGATAACTGACAGAGCACCCCAGCGGAAATACCGCTCAAGTCGCAGCGCCCCTGGTGGGCTTAAGGAAGATTCTGGTGTGTGATCGCGGCTGATGTTTGAGGATGCATGACAGCGGCTGCCATGACCGCAGGATTCCATCATCGGGTGAAAACAGCTGATTGGGCATTAAGCGACATCATGCATTCAGACCCATCATTCAGAGTGATATTGAGGCGGCAGCAGTGCAAAATCAAGGATCAGCGATCGCTAGAATAAGGGCAAAGACAGCGGATACTCGGCCATGAAACTGAATCAGGGGTTATTAATATTAGGCATTTTGGCGATCGGGGTTGGCGCGCTGGTACTTTGGACTTATAGCGCCGCCTCGGCCCCGTTGCCCGAGGGCTTTCCACCACCGACAGCGGCAGGCGCGATTGAGATTAAGCAGTATCCGGCCTACCGCGCTGCCACCGTGCAGGTCACCGGCGATTTAGAGCAAGCACCCTCGCGGGGCTTTTCACCGCTGTTTCGCCATATCAGCAGCAACGATATCTCGATGACCGCACCGGTCGAGACTCGATATCCCATCGCCACACTGGAGGCCGGAGCGGCGACCGCAGGCGATGCGACCGTTTCGTTTTTATACCGCAGCTTAGAAATCGTGCCCGAAGCGGTGGCCCCAGATGTGCAAATCGAGGACATGCCATCCATGACGGTGGTGAGCGTCGGCGTTCGCGGCGGCTATGGCTATGACATTTACACCGGCGGTATTGAGCAGTTGCAGACGTGGCTAGCCGCGCATCCTGACTACGCGGTGACCGGACCGCCACGCCGATTTTTCTACGATGGCCCCTATGTACCTGATCCGCTGAAGCGAAGTGACATTCAGATTCCCGTTCAGCGCCAGTGACTGGCAGCTTGGCCTTAGGGGGCTGAGGCTGAGGTAAAAAGCAGATGTATCCGCACAATTTGCCCCGATCGCCAGCTCCCCCCCGGCCCAATGGCGAGCCGTTCGATGAAAGGGCAAGGGCGATCGCCAGCATCAAACAATTTTTTCTTGGCCGCTTAGAATAGGAAGACTCTGCCAAAACATTGACTCACTGACTGATTCACCGTTTGAGCAACGGCATTCTGCTGTCGCTTTTGTCAGCCTCACGATGATGTCAGTTCGGCATCAGACGCCGCCGCTGTTCATCCCGACATCAGAGAAGAATTCGGTCATCCAAATCGGTGTGGCCACCCCACTTGCCCCCTTCCCAAGAGAGAATTCTTACGCGGCCCTATTGATCATAATTGTTTGAGGATAGCCCCCCACAATGTCTAAGCCCGCCATCTTAACCGTTGATGATGATGCTGAAGTGCTGCAGGCGATCGCCCGTGATCTGAGACAGCAATACGGCGATCGCTATCGCATTGTCCGCGCCAATTCCGGCCAAGACGCCCTCGAAGCAGTGCAGCAGTTGAAACTGCGCAATGATACGGTGGCCTTGTTTTTGGCCGCCCAGCGAATGCCTCAAATGAGCGGCGTCGAGTTTTTAGAACAGGCCACAGCAGTGTTTCCGGAAGCCAAGCGGGCGCTGCTCACCGCCTACGCTGATACCGACGCCGCCATTCGCGCCATTAACGCCGCTCATTAGGATTACTACCTACTGAAGCCGTGGGATCCCCCCGTCGAAAAGCTCTATCCCGTGCTCGACGACCTGCTGAATGACTGGTTAGCCCATTTCCATCCCGAGTTTCAGGGCATTCGCGTGATTGGCGATCGCTGGTCGGCCAACTCCCATCGCATTAAAGACTTCCTGGCTCGCAACCAAATTCCCTACCGCTGGCTCGATATTGAACGCGATGCCGATGCCCAAAAGCTCCTGACCTATGCCGAGGCTCAGGCACCCTGTCTACCAATGGTGCTATTTGCCGACGGCGAGGCGCAACCCAACCCTGACAACTTGCAAATTGCCGAGAAAATTGGTCTACAAACCCAAGCCGCCAACCCGTTTTACGACTTAGTCATCGTCGGGGGTGGGCCAGGAGGGTTGGCCGCCGCCGTCTATGGCGCGTCCGAAGGTTTACGCACCGTCATGATTGAGCGGGAAGCCCCCGGCGGGCAGGCAGGCACCAGCTCCCGCATTGAGAACTATTTGGGCTTTCCGGTAGGGCTGAGCGGCAGCGATCTGGCGCGGCGGGCGGTGACCCAGGCCAAACGCTTTGGCGTCGAAATCCTGACGCCGCAGGAAGCCACTGGCATTCGCCTCAAAGATGACTATCGAGTCGTGACCTTAGCCGACGGTAGTGAGCTCGCCAGTCATGCCGTCATTTTGGCCATGGGGGTCTCTTGGCGACGGCTCAACGTGCCGGGCACCGAGCGCTTGACCGGTGCCGGGGTGTATTACGGGGCGGCTCAAACTGAGGCGATCGCCTGTCAAGGCGAAGAGGTGTTTGTCGTGGGCGGTGCCAACTCCGCCGGGCAAGCCGCCATGTATTTCTCGCGCTTTGCAAGCAAAGTGGTCATGCTGGTGCGGGGCGAATCGCTCACCAAGAGCATGTCGCAATATCTAATTGACCAAATTGACGCCACCGACAATATCGAAGTCTGGACTCATTCCAGCGTGATCGAGGCCAAAGGGGACAACAATTTAGAAGCGCTGACCATTCAAAACTCGCAAACCGGCGAGTCACAAACCCTCCCGGCCAAGTCACTGTTCATCTTCATCGGGGCTCGCCCCTATACGGACTGGTTAGGCCACGATATCGCCCGAGATGAGCGCGGCTTCATTCTCACCGGGCCAGACCAAGCCTTCAGCGGTCAGACCATAGAACCATGGCGACTAGAGCGCGACCCCTACCTGTTAGAAACCACCGTGCCGGGGGTCTTTGCCGTCGGCGATGTGCGTCATGGCTCGGTCAAACGAGTGGCCTCTGGCGTCGGTGAAGGCAGCATTTGCGTGCAGTTTGTTCACCAATATTTGAGTAATCTCTGAGTTCAGAAGCCGGAGTTGAGAGTGCGGCGTTCAGAATTCGGAATGCGGTCTTAGCAGCAGCGTATCGGCCTGAAGATTAAGGTGCGATCGCCCGAGGGCGCATCCCAAGTTTGCCAATCCATCAATGCGTTTAGGGCAGGCATCTTATACCAATTCTCTAAATTCCGGCTAC
>CALCPB010000071.1 GCA_937897665.1 uncultured Halomicronema sp.
AGAGGATTTACAATCAGGGGCACGCTCTCTTCCTCATTGCCCCTATGACGCTTCTACGCACCCCGCTTTACAACCTGTCGGCTGATCTCAAGGCTCGTTTCACTGAATTCTCCGGTTGGGAAATGCCCGTGCAATATAGCGGCATCAAGCAAGAGCACCAGGCCGTGCGCGAAGCGGCGGGCATGTTCGACATCTCCCACATGGGCAAGTTTTTTCTACGCGGTACTGGCGTGCTGGCGGCGCTGCAAAAGCTGGTACCCTCTGACCTCAGCCGGTTAAAGGATGGAGAGGCCCAATACACTGTCTTGCTCAATCCCCAAGGGGGCATCATCGACGACCTGATCATTTATGACCAGGGCACCAACTCAGAGGGCACTGAGCGGGTCGCCATCATTGTGAACGCCGCCACAACGGATAAAGACAAAGCTTGGATGCTGAAGCATCTGCCGTCTTCTGATATTGAGTTCGAAGACTTGTCGCGCGATCGCGCCCTCATTGCCGTTCAAGGACCAGAGGCAGTAGCCCAACTGCAGCGCCTCATTACCGAAGACCTATCGCAAGTGGGGCGCTTCGGCCACCTCGAAGGTACCGTGCTGGGGGAACCGGCATTTCTCGCCCGCACGGGCTACACCGGGGAAGATGGTTTTGAAGTCATGGTGTCACCCAAAACGGGACAAGCCCTGTGGGAAACCCTTTTGGAAAATGGCGTGATCCCTTGTGGTTTAGGGGCACGGGATACCTTGCGGCTAGAGGCCGCGATGGCACTCTATGGTCAAGATATTAGCGATCGCACCACCCCACTAGAAGCCGGACTCAAGTGGCTCGTTCACCTGGATGGTGCCGGTGAGTTTATCGGGCGTACCGTTTTAGAGCAGCAGACGACCCAGGGATTAGAGAAGCGCTTAGTGGGGCTACAAATGGAGGGACGCAACATTGCTCGCCATGATTATCCTGTGCTGCACGAAGGCACACCAGTTGGCATCATCACCAGCGGCACGCTCTCTCCCACCTTGGGATATCCCGTCGCGCTGGCCTATGTACCACCAGCCTTAGCCAAACTGGGTCAGACGCTCTCAGTAGAGATTCGCGGCAAAGCTTATCCGGCTCAGGTTGTGAAGAAGCCCTTTTACAAGCGCAAAAATTCGTGATTTGACACAACTTTGTTAGAAAAATAGGCTATCTGTCGTGCGACACTTGCTACAAGTGTGTGGTTGCAAGCGAGAACGGTTATGGCCCTTGAGTTTCCCGATGATTTGAAGTATCTAGATACCCACGAATATGCGCGGGTCGATGAAGACGAAGATATCGTGACGGTTGGTATCTCGGCATTTGCGCTCGATCAGCTCGGCGACATCGTTTTCTTAGAACTGCCCGAAACCGGTGATACGGTTGAAAAGGGAGAAACCTTTGGCACTGTGGAGTCGGTGAAGGCCGTAGAAGATCTCAAATCGCCGGTAACAGGAGACGTGCTGGAACGCAATGATGCCATCATTGACGCGCCGGAGCAGATTGCCGATGACCCCTATGGCGACGCCTGGCTACTTAAAATCAAGGCAGAAAATTTGGATGATCTGGATGATGCGATGTCTGCTGACGAATATCGCGATCAAGTAGAAGGGGGTTAGACAAACCGGCAACTTGAAAACAATGAGGTTAATCAGGAGATCTAGAGGCTGTCATCATTCAGCGGCTGAGTCCTGATGCTGAGAGCAGTTCAGCCTCTAGCCAATTTTACGGAGCGGGCGCGACAATGCCGATACCGTAAGGTTTTTGAGTTTAATTAATAACGCGCCCTAAGTCAGACAACAGCGTTAAAAGAGCCCAATGTCTGTACCTCTAATAGAAACCAAACGCCTCTTGCTGCGTCCCTTTCTGACGACGGATGCTGAGGCGCTATTCGCGTATGCCTCAGCCCCCGAGTTTTCCCAATACGTTGAATACTCATCGCCCAACACATTGCAAGAAGTTCAGGATTTTTTGCAGCAGGTGTTGATGGCGGCAGATCCGGATTGTCTCTCATGGGCGATTTGTCAGCGCGATCAATCGCAATTAATTGGCAGCGTTCAGATGACCCGTGAAGCTGTAGATCGTATGAGTGTGCATTACGACGTGAGTCACACCGTCTACGGTAATGGCTTTGCCACGGAAGCTTTGCGGGGAGTGTTGCAGTGGGGATTGATGAACCTGCCAGAAGTCACCCAGTTTTGTGGTGATACGCAAGCGTCGAATGTGGCTTCCCGGCGCGTGATGGAAAAATGTGGGTTAGTTCCCTTCAAAACAGAAAACGTTGTTTGGGAAAAGTTTGATCAGCCTGTTGAACTAGTTTTTTACAGCGTTGAGCGCGAAGTATTACAAACCAAGGCACAGATCTCTGGTGTTGCTGAATAGAGGGGGGCTGATTGATGCTTAGTGCTCTAGGTCCCACAAGAGTCAATCTCCCTCAATGCACCGCAGATTGTACTTGCGATTTATCCGAGCATTTCTTAAGAGGTAATGAGAGGATATTGGTCAACAAAAATATCAATAACTGATGACTAAATATTATTTAACAAAAACAATATTTAGTCATTGAATAGAATGCCTAGCAAAGCCTAAAAACAAGAGCAAAATCATTTAAAACAATAACAGCACCCAGAGCGGCCTCACTGAGGAACCTCCTAACATTGATTGAGCCTTCATGGAGCTGCCTAGATACTAGGCCAAGGGCTAAAAGCCTTGGCATACAATTGGCATAGCTCCCTATGACTAAATAGAGGAGATATCAGAAACCTGATTGGATGCTGTTATTGTTGATGACGTTTCAGACGTTAAATCGATAGTAGACCTCCTCTTTAACGTGAACTGAACGGTCATTTGATGTCGAAGCTTTCGCTTCTTGCCTATTAGCATAAGCTGCCAGATTAAAATTCTCACAAACCGAAATTAAAGTTCATTCTTGAGATCGAAAAACTGCTGCCAGCAATGCTGTTTGCCCGTCGATGTCCTCAGGTGGCCAGTTGTCGTGGCTGGCGATCGCAGTTCCCGATCGCCATGAAGCGTCTTATCTGTAACAGTCGGCGGCAGGACTCATCATTTTGGTGAGAGGATGGCCCATTTGAGCGCTCGCGCTCCCCGCTAAAGCGGTTTCAGAAATTGCAACTGCGGTGACCCACCAGCCCCGCCGAGACATTCTACAGAGGTAACCCACCTAGCTAAAGGCAGGGGCGATCGCCTCCAACCACGCCCAGCCTCCGGCGATATTACCCAGGAGAACAGCGATGGTTCTGTTGACGCGATCGAGAGTCCATTGGCGACTTCCCTCATCTCTATGGGCGGCGATCGTTCTGACCGCTTTGGTCGTCGGCTGTGAGGGTGCACCCCAGTCGACTTCCAGCGGTGCGCCACCGTCTGAGCTGGAAAGCCAAGAACTCCTCCTCGACCAAGCGATCGAGCCGGAAGCTCCGCTGCCGGATGACGCCACTCAAGCACCAGACTTCAACACAGAAGAGTACGATCGCATTTACGAAAATCCCTTTATGGCGGTGGTGCAGGAGCCCTTATCCACCTTTTCGATTGATGTCGATACGGCCTCCTATGCCAATACCCGGCGCTTTCTCACGGAAAATCGTCTGCCGCCACCGGATGCCGTGCGCCTGGAAGAACTGATCAACTATTTCAGCTACGACTACCCTCAACCCACGGGGGACGAGCCCTTTTCAATCACCACCGAACTTACCGTCGCGCCGTGGAATCCCGAACATGAATTGCTCCTAGTGGGGCTACAGGGTCAACAGCTCGACACCGAAGTCTTGCCGCCAAACAATCTGGTATTTTTGTTAGACGTTTCTGGCTCGATGGACGAGCCGAATAAACTGCCCTTGCTGAAGGCGGCTATCAAACTATTGGCTGAGCAAATGGACGCGGACGATCGCGTTGCCATTGTTGTCTACGCGGGCGCAGCCGGTTTAGTGTTGGAGCCCACGCCTGGCAGCGAGACGAGCCAAATTCTGGCGGCGATCGATGCCCTAGAAGCGGGTGGTTCAACCGCTGGCGGGGCGGGCATTGAGCTGGCCTACCAAGTGGCCAAAGAAAATTTCTTGCCGGAGGGCATTAATCGCGAGATTTTAGCCACCGATGGCGACTTTATCGTGGGCGCCAGCAGTGATGGCGAACTCGTCCGGCTGATCGAAGGCAAGCGAGACGATGGCATTTTCTTGACGGTGTTGGGCTTGGGCACTGGTAACTACCAAGACTCCAAGATGGAGCAGTTAGCCAACAAAGGGAATGGCAACTACGCCTACCTAGATAGTCTGCTGGAGGCCAAGAAAGCCCTAGTGACAGAAATGGGGGGCACGCTCGTCGCGATCGCCAAAGACGTCAAGCTACAAATTGAGTTCAATCCGGCGGAAGTCAAAGCCTATCGCCTCTTAGGGTATGAGAATCGGCTTTTAGAAGCGCAAGATTTCAACGATGATCAAAAGGACGCTGGAGAGTTAGGCGCTGGTCACTCAGTCACAGCCCTTTATGAATTGATTCCCGCCGATTCTGCGGCTCCGGTGCCGGGCGTTGACCCGCTGCAGTATCAAGAATCGACCGTGCTGCCCAGCGACGATTTGCTCACCCTCAAACTCCGCTATAAGCAGCCAGATGGTGACACCAGTCAGCTCGTTCAGCAAGCGCTTCAGCGGGAGGATATTTGGCAAACCACCCCGTCGGAAAACATGCAGTTTGCCAGCGCTGTTGCTGAATTTGGTCTGCTGTTGCGCAATTCTGAATACAAGGCGGATGCCGACTATGAGGCCGTTTTTATCCGTGCTGCTCAATCTCGCGGGGCCGATTTTTACGGTTATCGCGCTGAGTTTTTAGATCTGGTGCAGCAAGCAGACCTGTTGAGTCGTTGAGTAGGAGACGCCGTCAAGCTGGCCGAGATCGCGCCGCCAGAGAGCCTCTAGACAAGGCCCAATGAATGGATGGCAGTTGCTCACTCAGGTACAAGCTATTGAAAAGTCGATCAGTTGGTCGTCTGTCGCGGCGGTTTAGGCAGCGCTGACAAATTGCTTGATGTGCGTGGCGTAGATCTGTGGACGCTCCAGATCAGGAAAGTGTCCGCAGCCCGTAAAGGTGATGATTTCTGCCTGGGGCACATGCTCGCGCAAAGAGGCAAAGTCCGTATGTCTGTGAGAGCGATCGCGACTCCCATATATCAACAAGGTCGGCACCGAGACCTCATCGAATTCACTATCATCTGTACGCTTTAACCCCTGCACTAAACTGGCCAGGCAAAAACAACCGCCCGCTTTCAAAGCCTGGTTGGCAATCGCCACGAACGCAGATTTGTGCTCACTATTTGGCGGCAGGGCAGTGTCATACCAACGGGCTGAAAATTGACGCGCAAATCTAGCCGCGATCGCTTGGCCCAGATAGGGAACCTGCAAGATGTTGGGAATGATACGCTCATTCCACTGACGCATGGCGGTAAATGAGGGCGTTTGCCCCAGCACCAAATGAGTAATCCGATGGGGATACTGCTTGGCGAGCCGCAGGGCCAAAAATCCATTGGCACAGGTAAATGCGAGGCTGGCATCGCGAATAGCCAGCAAATCCATCACCTCAATGATGGCCTCAGTCGTTTGAATCACGCTGAAGTCATAGGTTAAAGCTGGGTATGAAAAGCCAAATCCTGGCAAGTCAAAACAGACAACCCGGAAGTCAGCAGACAACAAATCAATCAAATCAGCATAATGTTCAATAACACAGGGACCATCGGGCACAACGAGTAGCGGCTGTTTATAGCCACCGGTGTCTAAGACCCGCAGGACTCCGGCCTGGGTAGCCAAAAGCCGCATATGCTCTGACTGCAGGCTCTTTTCTTGCCGCTTTCTGCCGCGAGTCGCCGCGATCAGGCTGTCGAGATTAACACCGCGCACACACCCTCTCCCTAATCAAAGTCATCTGCTGCTGTTGCACAATTACAAAATTCAGTGAAATCGGTTCATCATGCAACTCCCGCCTCTGCAAAACAAACGGGCCATCTATTTTGAAGATCGTGAAGCACGGGCTGTGATCATTGACCAAGTGTCCCTGAAAGATGATTTAGTAGAGTTCAAAATCAAAGCGGATCTGAGGATTCCTCACATGCGAGTTTGGAGGGGGGATGACGCTTACATCGCAAGAAATGAACCCGACTCAGAATGGACTTTGAGTGCCACGACAGAGCTGATCGTGCTGCACGACGACTTTGCCCAAGGCCCCATGAGTGGGTGGCAGTTGCTCATTGATGCCCAAACCGTTGAGCAGTTTGCCGCTCAAGATGACAGTTGGGTCGAAGCCTGGTTTGGTTAGTCGCACGCTGCAGCAACCGTTCTACTGATAGCAATGCGCCAGCGATGAACCAGTTCTGGTCACCCGCCGACGAACTGATTTTTGCTTTCCGACCAATCGCCTCTGACAACGCGTTAGAGTTTGTTACACAATGAGAGCCAGGCTAATTGTTCTGCGGGATGATGGCCGCTGATTGTGAAACTGTTCGCTGAGGAGATTGTCGGAGTTGTTGCCTAGCCAAACCCCAAGTACGTTGTCACCCGAAACGACTCGCCCAGCGATCGCGTCGCCCCCCGCTTCTCCCCAGCCAGCAGCAGCCAGTCCCGCTCCGCTGAGCGACTTTGTGGCGCGTCACATTGGGCCGCGATCCGCCGACATTCAAGCCATACTGGCGGCACTGGGCTACGACTCACTGGCAGCGCTGATGGCGACTACGGTACCCACCGACATTCAACTTGCCCAGCCGCTCGCCATTGAGGCTGGGTTGAGTGAAGCACAAGCCCTGGTTAAACTGCAGGCGATCGCCGCCCAGAACCAAGTCTGGCGGTCTTATCTGGGGTTAGGCTATGCCAACACCCTGACGCCTCCCGTCATTCAACGCAACGTTTTAGAAAATCCCGGCTGGTACACCCAATACACGCCCTACCAGCCCGAGATTGCCCAAGGCCGGTTAGAAGCGTTGCTGAATTTTCAGACGATGGTCACCGATCTGACCGGGTTGGAAATTGCCAACGCATCGCTGCTGGACGAAGGGACGGCAGCGGCCGAAGCCATGACCCTGAGCTTTAACGTCCGCAAGCAAAAAGCGGTGAAAACATTTTGGGTGTCTTCAGCCTGCCATCCGCAAACGATTGCCGTGGTGAAAACGCGAGCACTGCCCCTAGGCATTGAGGTGCTCGTCGGCGATCACCACACCTTTGACTTTGCCACCCCGATTTTTGGCGCACTGCTGCAATATCCCGCCACCGATGGCGCAGTTTATGACTACAGCGACTTTATCGCCCAAGCGCATGCAAGCAAGGCATTGGTCACCGTCGCGGCTGACCTGTTGAGCCTCACTCTGCTGCGATCGCCGGGAGAAATGGCCGCCGATATCGCCGTGGGCAACACGCAGCGGTTCGGAGTTCCCCTCGGCTACGGGGG
>CALCPB010000072.1 GCA_937897665.1 uncultured Halomicronema sp.
TATTGATGACGAAAGAATAGATACGGGTAAAGGTCAAAGCGCCGAAGCGCTCGTCCATGATTTTAAAAGCCAACGCTCGCAAAGGCTTCTCCGGGTCCACGTAGGCCAAATTCCCCGTTTCGTTGCCTTCGAGGTCAACTTCCGGCTGCGGCGGCACTTCGTTCGGTGCGGGCAGATAATCAACCACCGCATCCAGCACTAACTGCACCCCTTTGTTCTTAAAGGAGGAGCCACAGTAAGTGGGGAAGAAGGTTAATTCGCGGGTGCCCTTACGAATACAGTGCTTGAGCTCGTCGATCGTCACCTCTTCGCCTTCAAGGTACTTCATGAGCAACTCTTCGTCTTGCTCGACGGCAAGCTCGACCAGCGCTTCACGATATTCCTTTACCTGCTCTTTCATGTCTTCAGGTACATCCTGAATCTCGTAGTTCATCGGTTCACCCGAATCATCCCAGACCCAAGCCTTCTCAGTCAGGAGATCAACAACCCCGACGAAGTCACTTTCTACACCAATGGGCAGTACCATGACTAACGGCTTGGCCGCCAAAATTTCATCTACCTGTTTGACCACGCGGAAAAAATCAGCCCCGATGCGATCGAGCTTGTTGACGTAGATAATCCGCGCCACCTTTGAGTCGTTGGCGTAGCGCCAGTTGGTTTCAGACTGGGGCTCAACGCCACCGGAGCCGCAAAATACGCCGATGCCGCCGTCCAGCACCTTAAGTGAACGATAGACTTCGATGGTGAAGTCAACGTGTCCAGGCGTGTCGATAATATTGAGCTGGTGCTCGTTCCAAAAGCAGGAGGTCGCGGCGGATTGAATTGTAATCCCGCGTTCTTGCTCTTGTTCCATGAAGTCAGTAGTTGCCGCACCTTCATGAACCTCACCAATTTTGTGGATTTTACCCGTGAGCTTCAAAATCCGCTCGGTAGTGGTGGTTTTTCCAGCATCTACGTGGGCAAAAATGCCAATGTTGCGATAGCGTGTAAGGTCCTTTTTCATAACTGCTCTCTAGTTTCTGTGCGACAAACCGTTGCTGACTTTCCTTGAGATGGCTCAAAGGAAGCGCTTGCTGCGTCAATTAGGAGCGTTTGCACTCTGACGATCAGAACACACCGACGCTAAAGTCTAAAATTGGCAGCATTGCTAATTGTAAAGTGTTACGAGCGAAAGATGTCGGGTGAAGCCGAAGTTGCTCGGTCGTAACTACCGAACTCGGCTGAGACGGTAGCTTGATCATATCCTCTGAGTTGAGAGGGTGGGACGATCGCGATAATTTTCATCCTAGGAGCAAGTTGCCCTTAGCTCCAGGTCACCAGCGCCCACAACAGGCTCGGTAAGGTCATGAAGCTGAGCAGAGTGGATAGGACGATCGCCCGCGCCACCAGATCAGCGTCTCCCCCAAACTCCGTCACCCAGATAAAGGTGTTCACGGCGGTTGGCATGGCTGCCTGCAAAACTAAGACTTGCAAATCCTGCTCCTGTAGCCCCAACATCGCGCCGACGGTGAGGGCGAGCGCCGGTGCCACTCCTAACCGCAGGGCTGCCGCCACCAGCACCGCGCGATCAACATACAGATTAGTTTTGGCTAACTGCAAGCCGAGCGTCACTAGCGCGACGGGAATCGCCGCTCCTCCCAGCAGTTCGAGACCGGCATCTAACCGCAGGGGCAGGGGGATATTGAGCGCCTGCAGCGCGAGCCCAGCGAGCATCGCCCCAAACACCGGCAGGCGCAGTGTTGTACGCAGGCCCACCCACAACCCCGCCCCTTTGAGCAAGGTCGGCCCTACTGTGGTCAACAAAATGCTGCTGCTAATCAGATAAACAATCGCCCGCTCTAGGCCCGTGGCCCCCAGGGCAAAACTGATGAAGGGTAGCCCCAAGTTACCGGTGTTCGCGAATAGGCTAGTGGCCAGCAGCGTTTTTTGCGTCAGCGGATCGACCTTAAGCAACCGACAGAGACCGTAGACCAGACCGGCCAAAATTGCTGAGCTGAGAAAAAAGCCCGCCACGATCGCACTGGCTTGGCGCACCGAGAGCGTCATGCCGTAGAGGCTGCTGGCGATCAGCGCGGGCAGCAAGACGTAGAGGCTCAACCGCGACAGGGTGGTGCGCTCTAGAGACAGTGTGCGACCCGCCAGGAAGCCGATGAAAACGATCAGGGCCACCGGCGCGATCGCGGGTAATAAGACAGCCATGGGCGACCCTGATAGGAAAAATCTGCAGGTTAGCTAGAGGCCGATTTGGGCTGAGTCGACAGCGGCGCATTGAGGCTCCGGAAGTAGGTGCTGCCCACGGTCACTAAGAAGGCCACATAGGCCAGAGCCTGACCGGCAAAGAGGCGATCGCGATAGCCCAGCAGCGTTTTGAGCAAAATGCCCGGAAACTGCTTGTCGGGCAGAACGTCATGGGCATCCCAGAGCAGTGGCCCGAGAATGCAGGAGTCTTGGGCGATGCACAAATCGGCGTTGACCGGATCAAAGCTGCTGATGGCGAAAAAGGCTGCATCCAAATTGCGAAAGAACGAGATCACCAAACCGCCAATAATCAGCAGCAGCAGCACGCCCATGACTTGAAAAAAGACCCGCAGATTGATGCGCAGGCCCCATTTGAACAGCGCCAAACCGATCACCGCGGCCCCGATTAATCCACCCACGGCCCCAATCGCTGCCGCGCCACTCTGCTGCACGCTGGTAAAGATAAACAGCACCGTCTCAATGCCTTCACGCAGCACGGCGATGCACACCAGGCTAAAGATGGTGACACCGGCGGCGTCATTTTCACTCAGGGCCGCCGTGACGGAACCCTCTAGCTCCGACTTGAGTGATCGCGCCTGGCGCGTCATCCACAGCAGCATCCAACTCAGCATAATGATCGCGATCGCGCAAAACAGACTGTCGAACAGCGGTTCAACGATGGGCTCTAGCGTCGGTAACGCCCGCTCCACCTGAGCCACACTGTTGAAAATAATGATGCCCGTCAGCAAGCTGCCCAGCAGCCCCGCCCCAATCCCTAAATACACCCAGCGGTTGAGGCGACTTTGTTGCGCTTTGCCCAAACAGGCCAGCACAATTCCAACCACTAGGGCCGCTTCCACGCCTTCGCGCAGAGTGACAAAAAACGTGGGCAAGGCGGGCGCAAAGTCCATAGGGGTAAAAACGAGACAGCGATGAGGTCAAGACTGAGGTGGGGCACCAAATCGGGTAGAGCATTCTCCCTAACCGACCAGAGGCTTGTCGGCGATGCGTCGGGCGCCCTGACTCTACTGGTGATTGTACGAGGTTTATCTGATGACGGCGGAAAATCTCGGGTCTACCTGCCACCGTTAGCCAAAGCGCCAGACGCGAATAGTTTTGTCGGCGCTGGCGCTGGCGATGAGTCGACCAGTGCGATGAATGGCGATTGCATTCACCGTATGACCGTGACCAATCAGCGTATGCAGCAGTTTGCCGGTGCGGGCATCCCAGATTTTGACGGTGCGATCGCTACTGCCACTGATGATGGTGCGATTGTCGGGGGCAATGGCGACGGAGTTGACCTCTTTGCTGTGGCCCTTGAGGACGTGAATAATCGAGCCGGTGCCCACACTCCACACCACGAGGGTTTTGTCTTTGCTGGCGCTGACCACGACCAGCCCATCCCGGCTCACCGCGACATCATTGACCGGGCTCACATGCCCCGAAAAGAAGCGCACCATCTCCCCAGTTTTGAGATCCCACAGGCGAACTTTATGATCGAGGCCCCCGCTAAAGAGAAAGGCCTCATCGGGGGTCATCGCCACCGCTCTCACCGCAGCGGGCGACCCTAACAGGGTGCCAATGGGGGTGCCTTTATCCAGCTTCCAGAGCTTGATGGTTTTATCTTTACTGCTGCTCGCTAAGGTCCAGCCCTGATGGCCGATTGCCACGCTGGTGACAGCGCGCACGTGCCCTTCCAGGGTGTGGATCAACCGCCCGGCCACCAGGTTCCATACTTTCACGGTGTCGTCATCGCCGCAGCTCACTAACACCTGACCTTTGGTGCTAATGCACAAATCATTAACGCCTCGAGGATGGCCCTGTAACGTGGTTGAGACCTTGCCAGTCTGCAGGTTCCAGATTTTAATGCTGTCATCCAGGCTACCGCTGACCAGTGTCGCCGAGCGCGGATTAAAGGCCACGGCGGTCACCCAAGACTGGTGCCCAGTCAAGGTGCGTACACATTGCCATTCTGGGATGCCAGAAGGGGCAAAATCTGCGACGGTGGGGGCGGAAGAGAGAGTGACGGCTGACCTCTCTGGGGGCGGAGCCGCCACGGGAGCCGGCGTCAGGGGTGCCGGGACTGAGAGTGTCGGGGTCGGCGGCGGCACCGTCTCGGGCACCGGATCGATCGCTACGGCTGCTGCCCCCGCGGGCTGGGGCAGCATCTCCGCCGAAGAGGGCAGACTGCCTGATGGGTGTTGCCGCACCCAGCCCGGCACTGCGCCTTGAAACGTCGGTAGTGACTGCAGCGCTGCCATGGCTTCGCGCGCAGTCTGAAAGCGATCGCCCACGGCATCCAGCACCAGGCGATCCAGCACAGCGGCCAGTTCTGTACTGATCGAGCGGTGTTGCTTTGCCAACACGTCGCGCCAGCGCCAGCGCCCCGCCATGTGATCGTATAAATTATCGGGTTTGCGCCCGGTAAGCAGGTGCAAACAGGTGGCTCCCAAACTATAGAGATCGCTCGACTGATAGGCTTGCCCCCCCCGTAGCTGCTCAATTGGGGCATAGCCTTCGGTGCCAATGCGAGTGCCAGGACCGTCGGCGAGGGCTTCGCCAAAGCGCTTGGCAATGCCAAAGTCAATCACAAACAATCGGCGATCGGTGTCGCGGCGAATTAGGTTGGTGGGGGTGATATCGCGGTGAATGACGTTGTGTCGATGAATAAAATCAAGCACGGGCAATACATCATCGAGCAAATCCCGAATGCCGATCTCGTCCAGCGGCCCATTTTCCACAATCTCTTGGATGAGGGTTTTGCCGTCGATAAACTGCTGCACCAGATACAGATACTGATCATGTTCGAAATAGGCCAGCAAAGCGGGGATCTGCACATGCTCTCCCAGGTCATGCAGCCGTATGGCTTCTTGATTGAACAGGTCGACCGCTTTATGAAAAGATTTAGTGCCCTGGGTTTGGGGCGCAAATTGCTTGATCACGCAGGGCGCATTGAGGCGATCGCTGTCTTGGGCTAAATAGGTTCGGCCAAAGCCACCTCGGCCAATCAGCCTTTCAGGATAGTAGCGGCCCCGCAGCATTTTCACTAACGGCTTACCGCAATTGCGACAGTCCGTGGCGGTGTCGCGATTATCAGGATGGGAGCAATGGGGGTTTAGACAAGAAATCATTCAGCAGCTCAGTCCGGTAAGTCTCCGGCAAAATCGCACGCGTTGCTCGTAGTCGGAGCCGCCTCGCTTAGAAAAGAACGCAGGGGCTTGAGGACTTAGCCAGCACTACGCGTCAGCAATGACTCCAGAAGTGAGACCGAGACCTGGGTCGCAGCTCTCACCAGTCTAGAATTTTCTTCTACCGCTGAAAACTGGGGTTGGCATCGCCAGCGGCACTGGGCAGTCGCTCAATTCAACTTAACGTTAAGCATAGTCTAGAATTTCTGAAGCCTTGCGCATTCGGTGAAATTCTCAAAATTTTCTCGCCCGATTTCCTCTGCCATGGGGGCTAGCCAAGCCGCTGCTGTCAATAGCATTCCCAATTGCCCGGTTTGATACTGCCAACCCCGACGGCAAAAGTGATATCTGGGGAAGGCATGGCAGCTAAGGCAACTGGGTCAGTCAATTAAAGGCGAATGGCACTGGGAGGCTGATCGCCTGAACCAGCGCCGGCAGCGCTCGCGCCGCTTCACTGTTGCCCCCACATCAGCCAGTTTAAGTGATGGGTTTGCTATTGAGAATTCCGCAACTGTAAATAGACTTTTGCCATCCTTCGTTACATTTAGAAACCGAAAAAGGAGAGGGCCAAACCCTTGCGGTATGGTGATTAGCAGACACTTGCGAAATACGTTTTTACACATCTTATGACGCTGGCTCAGCCCTCTCACCAAAAAGCCAAAGCCCTTCGTCCCGGGGCACGCCGTCCGGCCAAAGAACTCTGTAGCGAATGTGGCCTCTGCGACACCTATTACATTCACTATGTCAAAGAAGCCTGCGCGTTTTTAAACCAACAGTTTCCTGAGCTAGAAGCGCAAACCCACGGGCGCGATCGCGATCTGGAGAATGAAAACGAGCAATATTTCGGTGTTCATCAAGACATGATGGCGGCGCGCAAGCAGCAGCCGATTGAAGGGGCTCAGTGGACGGGGATTGTTAGCACGATTGCCATTGAAATGCTGACCCAGGGCAAGGTCGAAGGCGTTGTCTGCGTGCAGAATACGGCAGAAGACCGATTCCAACCCCAGCCGATTATTGCCACCACGCCGGAAGAAATCCTGGCGGCCAAAGTCAACAAACCCACCCTATCGCCCAACCTGTCGGTGTTGGAACAGGTGGAACAGTCGGGTATGAAACGGCTGCTCGTCATCGGTGTCGGCTGCCAAATTCAGGCCCTGCGGGCGGTAGAAAAATCGATGGGGCTAGAAAAGCTGTACGTGCTGGGCACTCCCTGCGTAGATAACGTTACTCGGGCCGGCCTGCAAAAGTTTTTAGAGACCACCAGTCGTTCCCCTGAGACCGTCGTTCACTACGAATTCATGCAGGATTTTCGAGTGCATTTCAAGCATGAAGACGGCTCGACTGAGACGGTGCCCTTCTTTGGCTTAAAAACCGATCAGCTAAAGGATGTCTTTGCCCCCTCCTGCATGACTTGTTTCGATTATGTGAATGGCCTGGCGGATATCGTGGTGGGCTATATGGGGGCGCCTTTTGGCTGGCAGTGGATCACCGTGCGCAACGATCGCGGCCAAGAGATGCTTGATCTGGTGATGGATCAGCTCGATACCCAGCCAGTTATGTCAACGGGCGATCGCCAGGCAGCGGTGCAGCAGAGCATTCCGGCCTATGACAAGGGCGTGACGCTGCCGATGTGGGCCGCCAAACTGATGGGCGTGGTGATTGAGCGCATCGGGCCTAAAGGGCTGGAATATGCGCGCTTCTCGATCGATTCTCACTTCACCCGCAACTATCTCTATACTAAGCGCCACTATCCTGAGAAGCTGGCGGCTCATGTGCCTGAGTTTGCTAAGCGCATTGTGAGTCAGTACAAACTGCCGGAGTAGCCGTCAGACGAGCGCTCTGCCAAGCGAGCTATCGCTGATAGACGTCTCATGAAACGTTATTGCCCCAACGTTCTTGGCAACAGCAACCAAAAGCTTAGGCGATTTCCAGGCCAGAAGATACCAGTAAGTATCCCTATCGTCGGGTGCGTCACGCTAAGCAAAGAGCCCACCCCCCCACACGGGTTTTAATAAAGGAAAAAACAGAG
>CALCPB010000073.1 GCA_937897665.1 uncultured Halomicronema sp.
ATAACTTCGATAGCTGGCAGTTCCCTGACCCTGATTGCCCGTCCATAAAACATGAGTTTCGTAATGATGAGTCTGAGGGTTTTTAGTCACCGCGTCTTGCCTGCTAGTTGGGGCTGCCGGACAACTTAGAAGAGTAGATTTTGGGGAATCAATTCAGCCTGTGGTGAGGGGCGATCGCTGCACGTTTGCAGGTTCTTGAAATCAAGAGACGGGTTGGTGAGATTTCCGGGTAGCCTCAAGTCGAGGCGGCCGTAAGCCACTGAAGATTTGTGAGTATTGGCTGTTGGCATGTCCCTCATGTGAACAAGGGAGCTTGATCAGAATTTTGGGTTGGTGGCCTTGAAACGTCAAGCGGCCACTGACCATGCCAATGTGCCTCGGGTCGCGAGTTGACCGACTTGATTACCCTCGCCGTCCATTTGCTGGTCGCAGCAATTGGCTGCGCAGGGCGGTTGGTTTTGTACACGCGGGTATGAGCGTCAAAACACCATGCTTTGCCTTTGCAAAGAACCGGTCTGCAACTCAACGATTAGCTAGCAACCTGTTTCGGTGAACCCTGCAGCGCTTCTTCTTCTGTATCGTAAATCTCGAAGACTGAGTCCATCATAGTGACTTCAAAAACTAGCTTGGCTTCGGGATGAACGCTGCAAATTCGGAAGCTCCCTTGAACCTTGTCCGCATCGCGCATGCCTGCGACCAGAGACGTCAAACCAGAGCTATCGATGAAATTAACCTGGCTGAGGTTGATCACCAGATGAGGGCTGAGTCGCGATATACAGTCTTGAAGATTAAGCCGAAACTGCCAAGCTGTCGTGATGTCTAGACGCCCAGTGGGTGTGATCACGATAACTTGTCTACCATCGTCGGCGCTGTATGTTTTCTGATCCATGCTTCTAGGGGAGACCTCCACCTTAAGATTCACCTTTGCGGGTTCAATCTAACAGGCGATGTTGATCCTTAAATATGTGTTTGAGTTTGCCTCAGTGAGCTGTCGCTCGGCAAGCCAGCTGGTTGAACTTATGATAAATCGCGACTTAGTGCTCAAAGCATCTGGGCGATGCTCTATCTCGAATTGATTCAGGCCTCAATTGTGCATAATCCGACATTTCGAAGAGCACCTATGCGCTGCTGCTATCTGGTGCCTGAGCGTACCTATGATACCCAGACTTATCGGCAATATCATGGCGCAGCCTGACCCCAAACGCCGCTGTCGTTTCAGCAACCTCTATCTGTAGCATCACACTAGCGCATTACTCGCTCAATCGACGTTAAACGCGATACTTTAGAGCCCATCTGAATTTAGTGAAGAGTCTCAATACTTAAGTTGGACTGTTAAAGAAGGCTCACTTTTTAATAGGGCTACCCCGCCCATGAAAGTGAAGCAGTTACACAGGGCAGAAGCCTCTGCCTCGTAATTCTTCAGCGCTTGTCAGCATTGACGATTGAAAGGCTTGGCTATAAACAAATACCCGATTTGAGTGTCTGATTGTAAACGACTGTTTCATTAAGGTTACATCCTGGATGTTCTGCCGGAGGGAACCAAAACCCCGTGATACGATGCGTTTCGTAGATTTGAACGATCTGGAGAAAAGCTCTTGACACTGCGAGTTGCCGTTGTCGGAGGCGGGCCAGCGGGCTCCTCTGCTGCTGAAACCTTGGCCGAAGCTGGAATCGAAACGTATTTGCTTGAGCGCAAGCTAGATAATGCAAAGCCTTGCGGTGGGGCAATTCCGCTCTGCATGGTCGAAGAATTTGACCTTCCCCCCGAAATTATTGATCGTCGCGTCCGCAAGATGAAGATGATCTCGCCGTCTGATATCGAAGTCAATATCGGCAGCACCCTCAAAGACGATGAATATATCGGCATGTGCCGCCGAGAAGTCTTAGATGGCTTTTTGCGCGATCGCGCTGAGAAATCTGGTGCCAAACTCATCAACGGCACGATGCATAAGCTAGAGCTGCCTCAGGCCAGTGGTGAGCCCTATACCCTCCACTACACTGAGCATCGGCCCGATGGACTGGTTGGCGACAGCAAGAAGCTGCAGGTTGATCTGGTAATTGGAGCCGATGGGGCAAACTCTCGTGTCGCCAAAGCAATTGATGCGGGTGACTATAACTATGCGATCGCGTTTCAAGAGCGCATTCGCATTCCCGATGACAAGATGGCCTATTACGAAGAACTCGCCGAGATGTATGTTGGCAATGACGTCTCTCCCGACTTCTACGCTTGGGTTTTCCCGAAGTATGACCACGTAGCGGTCGGTACCGGCACCATGCGAGTCAACCAGGCCAAAATCAAATCGCTGCAGGCCGGTATTCGCAAGCGGGCAGCCAAGCGCATTGAGGGGGGCGAAATCATCAAAGTTGAGGCCCACCCAATTCCCGAGCATCCGCGTCCGCGGCGGGTGGTGGGTCGTGTCGCCCTTGTTGGCTACGCGGCGGGTACGGTGACCAAGTCTTCGGGAGAAGGCATTTACTTCGCCGCCAAGTCTGGCCGCATGTGTGCTGAAGCCGTGGTGGAATTTTCCCGCGCGGGTCAGCAAGTACCTACTGAAGCCGATCTCAAGGTTTACATCAAGCGCTGGGATCAGCAATATGGCATCACTTACCTGGTGCTGGATCTACTGCAGCGAGTATTTTACCGCAGTGATGCTTCGCGTGAGGCATTCGTTGAAATGTGCGCCGATATGGATGTCCAGAAGCTCACGTTTGACAGCTATCTGTACAAGACGGTCGTACCGGCTAACCCTGTGACACAGCTCAAGATTACGGCAAAAACAGTGGGTAGTTTGCTGCGGGGCAACGCGTTATCGCCCACCCGTTCTTGGTAATCATCTGTTCTAAACCTTGACACACTCCCCAAACCGTGACGGAATCACTTTCGCCACGGCTTTTTTGTGCCTTGTCTAGGGAAGCGTGAGTGATTTAAAAATGCTGTCGGGCATCAAGGCAGCGCTATCGATGACTCCCTGTGTCACTTAGAAGCGTCGGATTGCCCAGAGGCTAGAAATGAGGGTCGAGAATCACCGCTAAAATAGCCATAACCGCAGTCATTGCCACCTCGT
>CALCPB010000074.1 GCA_937897665.1 uncultured Halomicronema sp.
GGCTAATGTCGAAACGGCAGCGCTTGATCTTGATCGCAATTGTTGATGCTGGCTGCCTAAAGCTGGTTAGCCTTGATCGGTACCGAATTTATGACAGAACGATTGTATCTTTCACCCAGAGGCAATCAGCGGGGTGGAGATAATTTTTACGGGCTTTAAAATTTAATTAAGTGACGTAATTTACGGTGGCCTCAGTCGTTGCCATCGCCTCTTAAACCTGTTTCAGCCTTAATGGCCGATTAGGGATTGGGGGTGAACTAGCAGAACGCGCTCAGCCGCGAGGCGATAGCAGGAAAGGGCGCCATGCGATGGTCGCGCGGGCAGCGCGCGGGGCCGGTTGGCAGCGCCGCAGATGCAGTTCGATAGTGGAAATAGCAGGCTTCTATCATGACTCAGTCGAATTCCTCAGCCTTTGATCCGGCTTACGACATTTTGCGGTCAGAGCATCAGCCCCTGCGGGCAATCTTTAATCCCACGACAGTGGCGGTGGTGGGGGCGAGCGATCGCCCCGGCAGTGTCGGCCGCACCCTGTTATGGAATCTCATTAGCCATCCTTTTGGCGGCACGGTGTTTCCCGTCAATCCCAAACGGGACAGCGTACTGGGGATCAAAGCCTATGCCTCGATCAGCGCCGTGCCCGCCCAGATTGAGCTGGTAATTATTGCCACCCCCGCCCCCACAGTGCCAGCGCTGATTCGTGAATGCATTGAGGCCGGGGTCAAGGGGGCGATCGTCGTGTCTGCCGGCTTTAAGGAAATTGGCGCGCCGGGCATTGCCCTCGAACAAGACATTCTCAACCAGCTGCGGCAGAGTTCGCTGCGCCTGATCGGGCCGAACTGCCTGGGGGTGATGAATCCGCGGGTGGGACTCAATGCCACCTTTGCGGGCACGGTGGCCCAACCCGGCAATGTGGCTTTTATCAGCCAGAGTGGGGCGATCTGCACCGCCGTGCTGGACTGGAGCATTCGCGAAAATGTTGGCTTTAGCGCCTTTGTTTCCGTCGGCTCGATGCTGGATGTGGACTGGGGCGATTTGATTGACTACCTGGGCGATGATCCCCACACCCGCAGCATCGTGATTTATATGGAGACGATCGGCGATGCGAGATCGTTTCTCTCCGCCGCGCGGGAAGTGGCGCTGACCAAACCCATCATTGTGATCAAAGCCGGCCGCACGGAAGCCGCCGCTAAAGCTGCCGCCTCCCACACAGGTTCGCTGGCGGGCAGCAATGCAGTGCTTGATGCCGCGTTCCGCCGCTGTGGCGTGTTGCGGGTCGATACGATCGCCGAGCTGTTTGACGTGGCCGAAGTGCTGGCGAAGCAGGCCCGATTGCCCCAAGGCCCCAAGCTGACGATTATCACCAACGCCGGTGGCCCCGGCGTGCTGACCACCGATGCCCTGATCAGCTCTGGCGGTCAGCTGGCCCCCCTGAGTGATGACACCAAGCACAAGCTCGATCAAATTCTGCCCACCCACTGGAGCCACGGCAATCCGATCGATATTTTGGGGGATGCCGATTCCGATCGCTATACCAAAACTCTGGATATCGCCGCCCAAGACCCCAACGCCGATGGCCTGCTAGTGATCTTGACGCCCCAGGCGATGCCCGCTCCCACCCGCACGGCGGAGCAGTTGAAAGCTTACGCGCAGGCGATCGATAAGCCCGTGTTAGCTAGCTGGATGGGCGGTGCCAACGTGCTGTCGGGCGAAGCGATTCTCAACCAGGCCAGCATTCCTACCTATCCCTATCCCGATGCAGCGGCGCACTTGTTCAACTTCATGTGGCGCTATAGCTACAACCTCAGAGCCCTGTATGAAACGCCGACGCTCGCCACCCAGGGCGGCAATGGCTTTGATCCCGCTCAGGTCACCGAGCTGCTGCGGACGATTCAGGCGCAGGGTCGCACCCTTTTAACCGAGCAAGAGTCGAAGGCGGTGCTGGCCGCCTATGGCATTCCGGCCGTGCAAACCCTGAAGGCCACCAGTGAAGCAGCCGCCGTGGCTCATGCGGAGCAGATGGGCTACCCCGTCGTGCTCAAGCTGCTGTCGGAAACGGTGACCCATAAAACCGATGTCGGCGGCGTGCAGCTCAACATTTCGAACGCGGCGGCAGTGCGGCAGGCCTACCAGGCGATTGAGACGGCAGTATCGGCAAAGGTGGGGGCTGCCGCCTTTGACGGCGGCACCGTGCAGCCGATGATCGATCGCGAAAACAGCTACGAACTGAATTTGGGCAGCAGTCTAGACGTGCTATTTGGGACGGTGCTGCTGTTTGGCGCGGGGGGGCAAATGGTCGAGGTGATGCGCGATAGTGCGATCGCTCTACCGCCGCTGACGACCACCCTGGCCCGGCGACTGATTGAGCACACTCAGATTTACAAGGCGCTGCAGGGCATTCGTGGGCGCGATGCCATTGACTTAGAGCAGCTCGAACAGATTTTAGTGCGCTTTAGTCAGCTGGTGGTTGAGCATCCCCAAATTAAGGAAATCGATATTAATCCGCTGTTAGCCTCACCGGCGACGGCACCCGCTACTCATACGCTGCAGGCACTCGATGCCCGCGTGGTGCTACACGAGGCCGATGTCGATCTGACCCAAATTCCGAAACCGGCGATTCGCCCCTATCCAACCCAGTACATCAGCGACTGGCACCTACAAGATGGGCGACCGGTGACGATTCGGCCCATCGGCCCCGAAGATGAGCCGCTGATCGTGCAGTTTCACAAAACCCTGTCTGATGAAAGCATTATTCTGCGCTACTTCCCTCTCATGAAGTTCAGCCAGCGCACGGCCCACGAACGCCTCACGCGCATTTGCTTCATCGACTACGATCGCCAAATTGCCCTGGTGGTCGATTACGAAAATCCGGAAACCGGGGAGCACGAGATTTTAGGCGCGGGCCGTCTGACCAAATTGCACGGCACCAAAGAAGCCGAATTTGCCATGCTGGTGGCCGATTCGGCTCAGCGGTTGGGGGTGGGCACAGAGCTGCTACAGCGGCTGGTACAAATCGCTCAACAAGAGGGCATCGATCGCATTAC
>CALCPB010000075.1 GCA_937897665.1 uncultured Halomicronema sp.
TAATACCAAGCTATTCACGACGGCAGCGACGATTCGTATCCTGTTGGAGCGGGCTCCTGATGCGCTGTGGGAGATGACAGACGACCTCAATCTGGTCAACCGCAACAGCAATAACGCCCGCGCCGATGATCTGTTGCGCCGCATCGGGGGGCAATATCAGGTGCAGGCGGCTCTAGAGCCGCTGGGCGTCAGTCCTGATGGCTATGTGCAGGCTGACGGCTCGGGCTTGTCTCGGGCTAATCGGGCCCAACCGGCGACCCTGGTGAGTCTGCTCAAAGGGATGCATGAAGCTGACAGCAGTGGTCTGTTCTATAGCTCTTTGCCGGTAGGTGGGGTCAACGGCACGCTGCGTAACCGCTTCCAAGGGACTGCGGCCCAGGGTAAGCTGCATGCCAAAACGGGCACCCTGCGCGGCGTCAGAGCCCTGTCAGGCTATTTAGAAACCGATGATTACGGCACGGTGATCTTTAGCGTTTTAGTCAACCAATCTGGCCAATCGGGGCGAGTAATGTTAGACGCGATCGATGAGCTGGTACTGCTGATGGCCAAGCTCGAAGCGTGTGGCTAATCAACCCTGTTGGTACTGGCCTGACAATTCAGCGGCAAAGATGAGCGCTGGATGGTCAGGGGCTCTGTGCGGCAAGGGCGAATTTCGACGTTGTCCAAGTCGTCAGCGATCGCGCTATTCGTTCATGTTTTTATAGGTCGCCACAGAAGAGGGCGAGATGCGGTTGAGGTAGCGAAAAATCCAATATTTAAAGACCGTGTCGAGAATCACTGGAAAGGTCGCAATAAAGAGAAAGATGAACTCGCGATTGGCGGCAAAGCCCAAGTGACGCGAGAGTCCTTCCATCAGCACTTCCCAACCATGGGGTGAGTGAAACCCGACGAACATATCGGTAAACAGGATGATGATGAAAGCCTTGGCACTGTCGCTCAGACCATAGACGATCTCATCTAAAAATCCTTTGAGGGTGAGAATGCCCTGCTTCTGATTGACCAGCAGCAGGATAAAGGCTCCCACCGCCAGCATGTCAGCAAAAACGTTTTTGACGGAGTCCGCACTACGCTGGCGATAGGCTTCCTCAATTTCGGTGGCTTTTTCGACCACGCGCTCCTCAATTTCGGCCTCTCGAATCGGCGCGACCTTGCCGATTAAAACCTCAAAACGTAGGCGTTCTTCATATTGCTGCAGCTCGTGCAGGGCTTCTTCCTCCATTTCCATATTGAGGAAGACATCGGCTTCTTGCTGCTCGCGGGTGTAATCAACGATGGGGCCAACGACATAGTTTTTAGCAAACTGCTGGGTGAGGAGCGGCACGATGACCAGCAACAGCAAGAATTTAATGGCGGTGGTCGTCCGTCCCCGTGACGAGCGAAAGTTATTAACAACCTGCTCTTCGGCATTGGGGTCTAAGTCTTGGCGGATGCGGTCAACAGTGCGCAAAATGGAGCGGGGTAACACGCTGGCGCGATCGGACAACCCCGCTGATTTTTTGCCTTTAGGAGCCTCCGCCGAGACCGCGGCAGCCGCTAACGGTGAGATTGCGCCCGACGCGGTCCCATTCACCGTCTGACCGTTGATTAATGGGGCCGACTGCGTTGCTCGCGGCTGAGTGGTGGCAGACTCTTTGACCATCACGACGGTCGCGGGCGGCTCGGGCTCCGGGCGGCGATAGCGACTGCGCACTTCATCAACAAACTGGAGCTTGCGAAAAAAGATTGAAGGCTTGTCGATCACGTTGAGGGTGTATCGCTGCTCAACGCGATCGCTCACCTGCACTTCCATAATTTTCGGATCTGACACTCGCACGATGGCACTGCTAGCGCGAAACTCAATCATTCTCACGTTGATCAGATTGAGATACTTCTGCAGCTCACCTTTGAAGTAGGTCATCGCGCTCTTGCCATAGTTGCCGTAGCTAGAGGCGATGGGATTGCCATCAAAATGCTCGTTTTCGATCGCCTCAATCATCTTGGCCGCTTCGTAAGCCTGATCGAGAGAGCGTTCGGGCGTTTTAAAGAACCACTGTTGTGCCTTCCGAAATAGGGCAGGGATGGCCATCAGGAGTCACCTGTAATTGCGTTTGACGGGAGATTGAAAGTTCGGTACACAGCACAATCGGGCCTAGAAGTTTACCCCAGATGCCGGGCCGAGCCCTGGCCGCGCTGTCGCGCGCCTAATGAAATGACATCAATGAAAACTTCAGAGCCATTGTAAGACAAAGCGATTTGGCTCGAAGGTAGTCGCTGCTTCACTTGACGGAGCTCAGGCCCATTGGATGGGATATCACCGTCGTGAAATATAGGCCATCAAGGCGGGGCAATATTGCCTGAGGTCGCCAGATTAACACTCACCCTTTACGAGATCACCTGCTGTTTGTTTAAATGCCTGTGTTAAAACCAAATTACGCCGATAGGCTATAGGACTTTTAGTTTGATCGAGCAGTGAGTTTTTCTAAACGGGGCTGAGACGATATGGGTGGCCAGATTTTAGGCGAACGTTATGAGGTCGAGCATCAGCTCGGCAAAAAGTCTGGCCGCTGGACCCTGCAGGCCCGAGATCTGCAAACAGAAGATCGAGTGATCTTAAAAGTCCTATTTTTGGATGACAGTCTTAACGCGACCGATCTCAAGCTATTTAAGCGGGAAGCCGAAGCCCTCAAACTGATGAACCATGAGGCGACGCCTCACTATCGGGGCTATTTTGAGATGGCGTTGCCCACCCATGACCAGGTCATGGTGTTGGTGCAAACCTACATTGAAGGGGTCTCGCTGGAAACCTGCCTGGCGGAGTCAAAAATCTTTAGCCAAGGCGAAACGGTGGCGATCGCCCACTCTGCCCTCAGCATCTTAGATAGCTTGCACAATCAAGAGCCGATTATCATTCATCGCGACCTGCGCCCCAGCAACATTTTGCTGCAGCCAGGGTTGCCCGTCGAGTCAGCCAAGATTTTTCTGGTCGATTTTGGGACTGTCAAGGCGCCTAACAGCGGCAACACCGCCATCACCTTGGTGGGCACCGACGGGTATTTACCCCCCGAGCAAGCTGCCGGACGGGTGCTCGCGGTTTCTGATTTATACAGCCTGGGAGCCACGCTGGCCGAATGTCTCACAGGTCTCTCGCCAACCAAGCTACAAAGCAAAAGTATGCGTATCCAGTTTCAAGACCATGCTGAGATGACGCCCGACTTTGCCCAATGGCTTAAGCAACTTGTTTCCCCGAGTATTGATCGGCGCTGGCAATCCGCCCGCGAGGCGTTGACAGCACTGGAAGCCATTAGCTGAGGGACTGGGCGAAAAAATAACGAGGGCGATCGCCGCAGACTCAGAAGCCTCACCTCCGACCAAACGCAGTTTGCGAATCAAGGCATTCCACCAGTTCTGCGTGCTGCAGGGTTCTGGCAGAAACGCTACCGAAACTCCAGCAAGAACTTTTGTTCACGCACCTCCGCACCCCACTGCGTTCCCAGCGTCTGGTCAACCAGCTTGAACCCGTACTGCTCGTACAAGTGCCTTGCTGCAGTCAAACCCTCAAACGTATGCAGATACACGCCCCAATAACTCCGTTCTCTACAGTGCTCGATCGCAATATCCAGCAGCCTGCGACCCAGCCCACTGCCCTGTAGCACTTCCGAGACGATAAACCAGCGAAGATGCGCTCCGGCAGTTTTGGCATTGAGCCCATCGATCGCAATAGCACCCTCAACGATCCCGTTGAGAGTCGCAGTCCAGAGGCCGTCTCTGACAATGTCATAGCGCTCGAGAAACGCGGCCAAATCTTTAGCGACGCGCGCTTCAAAGTAGGTGCCAAAGCCCCAGTGCTTGCCGTAATACTGGCCATGCAGCTCGGTCACGCGACCCAGCACGCCCGGAAAATAATCTCGAATAATCTCAATGCTCGCCATCGGTGGATGCCTCCCACCTAGCTACAAAGCTACGCTGCCGTCAAAACTTTCGCCGCCTCATCCACCGGCTCAACTGGGGCAGTTTCGACGCGATCTTGAGCTAGGGTGCGCATGGCCCCCCGCCGCTCAATTAAGTTGCCGATCATGGCCATCAACGCATCGACTTTGCGCGATCGCCAGTCGTTGATCAAAGATTCCGTCGCGATATAGCCATAGCGGCGCTGCATCGCCATTTTGAGATAGCCGGCGTGACGGGCTTCATCCACTGACACGCTGAGAATACCCGCCTGAATTTTTGCCATCTCAGGCACTCCGTCTAGTGCTTGTGCCATGCGGCGAAAGTCGTGACAAGCGTCGGCTTCGAGAATATGGGTGCTGCCCAAAAAGACGCGCCAGTCGATGACGTCTGGCTTCAAGTCTGCCTGACTGAAGTCACGGTAGTAAGCGTCAAAAAACGGGCTTTTTTGTTCTGGTTGATCGGCTTTTGCAGCGGCGTCAGTCTGGGTCGCTGGCGTGATCGCTTCTTTGCCCAACTGCTTTAGCGCGTTGGCAAAAATTTGGCCGTGGCGACGTTCATCATTCGCGTGTTGAGTCAACTGCTCTGCTAGCCACAGGTCGCCTTCCGCCTGAGCGCGATCGCGCAGCTTGGTTAAAAACGGCACCGAACCTGACTCAGCAAAATAAAAACCCGCGAGGACGTTGGGACGAGTTTGGGCATCGCGGATCTGGCTGGCCAGCAGATAAGCCGTCGCACCAGAACCGATGAGGTGAAGCAGGGGAGTAAGAGGATTCATAGATACTTGAGGAGAAGAGCAACCGGTAACGTAGCCTGCTGTGACTTGACCGAGCAGAGGCAGTAAGACTCGCGGTCGTGCTCTTCGTAGTGTAATGAAACTCCTTCAATCTGACAGCCGACATGATGAGGTTCGCTGGTGCCAGGCTAGTGTACGGATTATGAAGTGTGGAATTTGACATCAAGGGGCTTGACCAGCTGGCTATTCAAAAAAGGTGAGAAAGGGAAACGGGGCTATGATTAGACTTATTAATGCATGGCGTAAAATTCTCAACGAAGAATTACCTGTTTTGGTATCAACGGTTAGCTTTTGTGAGAAATAAAGTATCAACGGCTAGCTTTTTGAGGAAATTGCGTTAAAGCGATTTTCTGGAAAAAATAATTGTCTCCTGGAATTCTGATTTAAACCGCGATCAGCTATATAGTGACCGCATGAGTTAACGCATTTTAATGTATTAACTGAATCATGCTATTGTTGGATTTTTAAGTTTAAATTCTGTTGATCTTGGGAATCTTGTTTCTTGCTTATTTTAGTTTTCGCCTGTTGAAGCTCCAGCGATGAATCCAGATATGTTTTGACTAGCTTGAGAAGCTGTTTGAGGCAT
>CALCPB010000076.1 GCA_937897665.1 uncultured Halomicronema sp.
GCCTAAACTTGCTTTATTAATGCTGGATCACTCATGGTGACTGCAGGGTCATAGCTTTACCATCAGATATCAACCCGGCATAATAAAAAGGCCAGTTTGTCTAAAACGACCTCCACAGCGTTAGCCTAGGCTAGGAGAAAGCTGAAATTTTGCCCACTACTCACCCCAGCAAAAACTACAGGCATTTGTATCTCGTCGTTATTTGATTAGGGGATTTAGAATTTGTGACTGCCGTTTCTGTTATTATTCCGGTTTTTAATGGTGCATCCACGATTGCCGAAACCCTAGAATCTGTAGTGAGTCAAACGTTTCAAGACATTGAGATCATTGTCATCAATGATGGCTCAACGGACGAAACTTTGGCGGTACTCTCTCAGTTCACGGATCCTCGTATCAGAGTTTTTTCATATGAGAACGCTGGCAGTTCCCAAGCTCGCAACCACGGCATCAAAAAAGCAATCGGTGAATTTATCACCTTTATTGACGCTGATGATCTCTGGTCGGCGGACAAGGTAGAGCTGCAGCTCAAAGCGCTGGAGAACGAGCCAGATGCGGGGGTGGCCTACAGTTGGACTACCTTTATGGATGAAGCGGGCTGTGTGCTGTATCACCAAACCCCGGCCTATGATGAAGGCGACATTTATCCTGCCCTGTTAGTCAAGAACTTTATGTGTAGCGGCTCCAATATTTTGGCGCGGCGCTCAGCCATTACAGCGGCTGGCGAATTTGACACTCATCTCAGCTCTGTCGTGGACTGGGAATATTATCTGAGATTGGCCGCCCACTACCGCTTTGCCTTAGTCAAAAAGCACCAGGTTTTTTACCGTAAGTCTTCGACCTCGATCTCAGGAAATCTACCTCAGGTAGAAGCCAACAGCGTTGAAGTGATTAATCGAGCCTTTCAGCAAGCACCTCAACACCTGCAATCGCTGAAACGTCAAAGCTTAAGCGAACTCTATTTCTATCTGGCTAGACAGTACGTGAGATACGATCATGGCCGCGAAAACGTCGTCACGGCACTCCAGAAAATGCGTCAAGCAGTCCGCGAGAATCCTCAGCTGCTTCTGCAGCGGCAGGTGCAAAAGCTATTTGCCAAATTGTTGATTCTGAGGGTAATCCCCCAGAGCAAAACAGATTTTTTGCTGAACGCTGAGCAGCATCAGCCGACTGCAGCCACACCGCAAGAACCCGCTTCACCTTCCACTAAGGCAATCTAAACGATTGTCATCAAAGTCTAGCCATGCTGCCAATCGTGCCAACGATTAATCATCCTTAATCGCTCCGGCGATCGACCATCGGCAATCTCTAGAAAGGCTCAACCCTAGACAGGGGCAGCAGGAGCTGGCGGCGATTTTTCAAACTTGAGTTTAGAGCGCTTGTAAGGATTCGGAATATCGACCGGGTAATCTCCTGTAAAACAAGCCGAGCAGAAACTCTCAGGTGCTTGATGAGTCGCCTTTAGCATGCCTTCCCAGCTGAGATAAGCCAGGGAATCAACGCCAATTTTTGCTGAGATTTCATCTACCGACAGGTTCGCAGCAATTAACTGATCTTGATCGTCGGTATCAATGCCAAAGAAGCAGGGATGAGTCACCGGGGGCGAAGAAATCCGCATATGCACCTCTGTAGCTCCCGCTTCGCGCAAGGCTCTCACAATTTTGTAGCTCGTAGTGCCGCGGACAATGGAATCATCCACAATCAAAATTCGTTTGCCGTTGAGCACATCGCGTAGCGGGTTTAGCTTCATGCGGATGCCAACTTCTCGCATCGACTGCGTGGGCTGAATAAACGTGCGGCCCACGTAGCGGTTTTTGATCAGGCCCTCAGCGTAGGGAATGTGGGACTCTTGCGAAAAGCCGATCGCGGCGGGCACGCCGGAATCGGGCACCGCCATGATTAAATCCACGTCGGCCGGTGATTCTTTAGCGAGTTCTTCGCCCAGGCGCATGCGATAGCTGTAGAGGGTTTCTTCATTAACGACACTGTCAGGTCGTGAGAAGTAGATCATCTCAAACACACAGAGCTTGCGATCGGCTTGGTTATCCCACTGTACTGAGGTGAGCCCTGCGTCGGTAATCCACACCAGTTCGCCGGGCTTAATGTCTCTGACATAGTGCGCGCCGATGATATCCAGACCGCAAGTTTCTGAAGACAGCACATAGTTAGCAGGGCCATCCGGCTGCTCAGGATTGTCCCCCAGAATGCCGAGGACTAAAGGTCGAATGCCGTGGGGATCACGAGCCCCAATGATGCCAGCGGGGGTGCCCACAACCAGACTAAACGCCCCTCGGCACCGCTTGAAAGCAGAGATCGCGCCATTAATCCACCCTTGCCCCTCATCAACTGCTTCGGCCATCGCACAAGCAATCATTTCGGTGTCGGCAGTGCCCAAAAAGTCATGGCCACTTTCGTGCAGCTCGGCTTTCAGTTCAGCCGCATTCACAACGTTGCCATTATGAGCCAAAGCAATTTTGCCCAGTTGCGTCGGCACGATAGCGGGTTGAGCGTTTGCTAAGTGACTGGAACCCGTGGTGGAATAGCGGGTATGACCAACCGCTGACTGCCCCGGCAGCGTTTCTAAAATTGACTCGTCAAATACCTGGGAAACTAACCCCATATGCTTATGGGCGTGCATTTCCCCCTGATCAAACGTCGTAATCCCGGCGGATTCTTGACCCCGATGCTGCAGGGCAAACAGGCCAAAGTAGGCCAGCGTAGCCACGTCTTCTTCGGGAGCATACACCCCGAATACGCCACAGGCTTCTTCGGGTTTATCAGGGCGAGTAGCCTCAGCAGTGAGCGGCGGCTGATTCTCCGCTGGAGAGGGCGATCGCAAAGTCATCTTAAACGGCAGCTCCGGGTGAGACTGAATATCGTGAAAAAGTGCTGATACGTAAGACCGCTCTCAAGTTAAGACTTGAAAACAATTCCAAACCACATGATAAAGGGTAAGACCGGCAAACGACGAGGGCAGTTTTTTCAACCTTTCCCGTCACTTAATAATTTCTTAATTCGCTCCAATCTTATCATTCGGCGGTGACGTTGACAGTCCGGACAAGGGAGCGGCGCGACGGGTTGCGATTGGAAAATCTTTGCTCGCCAATAGAGCCCACCCGCAAAACCATGCCCTCATCACAGCGGCAATATTCGGCCAAGACGCGCTACCACAGCAAGATTTTTCCCTTTCATGGCCGCTCGCTATCTCCCCCTAGTCGTGGAAGCAGCAATTGACCAGCCAGTCTGCAGCCAACTGAGGGATAGCAGGCCGTGCCGGACTGCCGCAGTGGCATCTGGTTTTGAGCCTCTACCCCCCAGTGCTGCAGCAATCGGATGCCACGTCTTGGACCCACCCCCATCAGCCCCTCCGAGAAAGGGAAAGTAACAGGTTTTGCCTTAACCCGAACTGACGTTAGATAGGAAGTTGAGGTTGAAGTGAAGGCGTTCGCGACGCGTCTCCGCTAGGGGTAAACCCGGCCGCCAACTAATCGCGCCGGTCTACGGCTCAGAGAGTCCACATGCTTCAATCTCTAGGGCGTCGCTTGAAGCTCAGCCGAGATTTCGCATTGAGGATTGAGAACCGCTGTCGATCAGATCCTCTTAAGCAGCCTGCAAGCTCTGGGTTAAGACACCTTTAAACAGAGCTAGACCATCGGTCTGCCCCAAAATCGAGTCAGCGGCACGTTCTGGATGGGGCATCATGCCTAATACGTTGCCTTGGCGGTTGCAGATCCCCGCAATGTTATGGAGCGAACCGTTGGGGTTAGCGGCCTCGGTGATCTCCCCGTCGGCGCTGCTATAGCGGAAAACGATTTGTTGATGCTCTTCTAACGACTGCAGCGTCTCGGCGTCGGCATAGTAGCATCCTTCACCGTGGGCGATGGGAAGGGTAATCACCGCCCGATCAGCATACGCTTGAGTCCAGATCAGATTGGTACGCTCGACCCGTAGGGGTTGGCGATCGCAGACAAAATGAAGGTCACGATTCCGCACCAGGGCCCCGGGTAACAGTCCGGCTTCGGTCAAAATTTGAAACCCGTTACAGATGCCCAGCACCCAGCCACCCCGCTGGGCATGGTCAATGGTGGCTTGGAGCGCGGGCGAAAAGCGGGCGATCGCCCCACACCGCAAATAGTCCCCGTAGCTAAAGCCTCCTGGTACAATCACCAGGTCAGCATTTTGCAGATCACTCTCTTCATGCCAGACCAAATGAGTGGGCTGACCAAGGAGGTCGCGAGTGACGTAGGCGGCATCGCGATCGCAATTCGCCCCAGGAAATACAATGATGCTGATATTCATTGAGGCGCGCTCCTGACAAGCAGTGAATAGCGAAGCAATAAACAGACTGAATAGCGGAGAAGCGGGTTAAGGGGCGATCGCAGGCGTTTTGACCGCCAAGTCAAACCGATAGTTTTCAATCACTGGATTCGTGAGCAATTGATCACACATCTGATCAAGCTGCTGCCGGGCCGTGGCCTCATCATCAGCCATTAGCGTGACTTGGATATATTTGCCGATACGCACCTGCTCAACCGCGTCAAACCCCATATGATGGAGCCCAGACTGCACTGCCGTCCCAGCCGTGTCTAGCACTGAAGGCCGTAGCGTCACGTAGATTTGAGCTTGGTACGTTGGCATCGCGATCGCCCCCTCAAACGCCTTCCTATCCTACCGTATCCCGCTCTGCACTAAGCTAAAGAAGGAGTTGTTGCAACAGTCATGAGCGAACGCAGAACGCGTAGTCAAGAACGCATACTCAAGGTCTTGAAAGGGCTCACCCAACCCACTTCAGCCCAAGACCTATATGTCGCGCTGCGCCATGAATATACGATTGGTCTCGCTACGGTTTATCGGGCTCTCGACGCGTTGAAGGTCGCTGGCTTGGTGCAAGTGCGAACCCTACCTAGCGGCGAATCTCTCTACAGCCTGCCCCAAGAAGATCGCCATCACTTGAGCTGTCTGCGCTGTGGCAACAGCATCTCAATTGATGAATGCCCCGTGCACGACCTGGAACATGAGCTCCAAGACCATCACAAATTTCGAATTTACTATCACACGCTAGAATTTTTCGGCCTATGCCCCGACTGCCAGGCCCAAGAAACCACTTC
>CALCPB010000077.1 GCA_937897665.1 uncultured Halomicronema sp.
CGCTTCTGTTATTATTTAGATAGGCCGACCACGTAGATCAACACCACCAAGTAGAGGATGATGCCGACCATCGGCAACACAAAGCCGCTGCGCCACAGCGACAAAATAAATAGAGTCGCCACCGCTAGCGTGACAAAGGCCATTGTCCAGTAGGCGTGCAGCCGGGCGTGAACGTCGGTGTACCCGGCTCCAAATACGACGCCATCGGCAGAAAAGAGCAGATCATAGCGACCGTAGAAAAAGCCCGCCGCGATCGCGATCGCCAGTAGCGCCAGTAGCCCACAGAGATGCCCTTTGACTTCGCCGGTTAAAAAATATTTCCAACCGCGTTCGGGGCGGAGTTCACCCTTGAGGGCATAGACGCCGAAGGAGAGCACGATCGCCCAAATCAATAGCTGTACAATCGCTGTCTGCAACCCTTCATAAACGGGCAGACGAAACACGTAAAAGCTGATGTCTTGTTGAAACAGCGGATCGAGCTGACCAAACTGACTGGGATTCAAAAACTTGAGAATGTCGTCCCAGGCGGCGACACTGCTCATGGCCGCGTTAAACGAGAGCAAAACGATGAAGGCAAACGCCACATAGCGGGGCAAATAATCGGCCACTGCCGCCAGGTTGCGCTCCTCTAGCAGTCGCCAAGGTGATTCGCGGGTGAGCCACAGTGCCAGCCGATAGTTGGCATACAAGAAGGCGGCATAGCCCCCCAGGGCTAAGACCCAAATCGTGGCTTGCCAGCGAATCCGGGTCCAAAATATGGGGTCATAGCCGACGGCATCAAACCACCAAGATTCTGTTAGTAAGTGCAGCACCGTGCCTGACAGCGCCAGGATGAGGAGCACCGCGATCGCCCCCAACAAAAACAGCGGCGGGCGACGACCAAAGTCAGGTAAGTTTGCGCGTTTCACAATCGATAGGGGCTTCAATCCGTAGTGAGTAATACCTCTACCCTAGCGAGCTTTTTCCATTTCTAAAATTTCTGCTATCGCTAGAGCATCTTCGCGGCGGGCGCGGCGATCGGTTTTCTTGACGTCGAGGTCTTTTTGCAGGTAGCGCACATAAAACTCCATCATGTGGTCAGCCACAATATCAGCACCGGGCTGACGTACGCTGACGATAAAGCCCAATAGGCGATCGAGCCAGCGCTGACTGACGTAAGAATTTTCGTGCAGCTTGCCGCGCCAGTCAAAATAGCGAAACTGCCCCATGTGGCCATAAAGCCGACCCGGATTAACCGGATTGACCTGTGGCGGAATCAAGGGGACGACATCATTGTTGTTGACATAGCGAAACATGCGATCGCCCATGCGGCTATTGACCGCGCGGGTAAACGACCAGTCGCCCACGCGCGGTTGTCCAAAGGAATATAGCCCTGCCACCTTAAAGCCCTGATATTCCAAAGAGGTCGCGGCCAAAGCCGCTAACGCGCCGCCCAAACTGTGGCCTGTGATCCACAGTTGAGTCTTGCCGGGGACATACCACTTCTTTAGCCGATAGAGCACGCGCTTTTCGACGCTTTGCCACGCATCATGAAAGCCCCGATGCACTTCGCCGGTGGGGATGGCGTCGTCTTGAGGCATGCGAGCGACGGCAAATTGCGTCATCCGAAATTTAAAGTTGGTGGCCCAATCAGCGGCCTGTTGACTCCCTCGAAATACCAGCACGATGTGCTGATGTTTGCGAAACATGAAGGCTTGGGTATCGGTAGAGCGATTAGCCAAATATTTGTAGTCGTCATCCAAGTTGACTTCTTTTTGATCCTCCCCTTCTCGTAGCCAGCTTTTCATCACGGCTACCGTGTAGTCGGCTGGGGGCATTTTCATCCATTTGTTGTCGCTATCGGTGCCTAGCCAGAGGCGCACAATGTCTTCAACATATTCAGTGTCTTCGTAGACCAGGTGCGATGCCTTGGCCATACACAAGGCTCGAAAGGCGCTCATGACTGAGTTGTCGCGCTCAATGTTAGTGAAGTCATGAGTAGAGTAAGGCGGCGGCAAAATCTTGTAGCCGTAGCGTTCAAATAAGTCTTGTACGCCCGTATAGCCTGCCCAATAAATGTAATGAGACAGCTGATCGTAAAAGCCCGATCCGCCCTTACGCCGGTATTGGCGATCACCAATTACCCGCACCCAGTAAATGATAAAAGGTTCGAGATCTTCAGCTGTGACGATGCCCGCCACAATGGCATTGTCACAAGCTTCTAACGCCCCTAAAAACTCATCAAACCAGTCGCGTAGTGTCAGCTCAATGACAAACTCTTCGTCGCGATATTTTTGCAACACTCGCGTCATATTTTCCGCCATCTTGCCCGGCTGATGGCTCATGTGAGTCAAGATGTTGAGCCCTTGACGGGTTTTAACCATTTGATCATGGGAGCGTAGGGCGCGCTTGAGCCGTTCGTCATGGGCCTCAAAGCGCACTAACTGATCGCTGTCGGGCAGGCGGATCTCGAATTGTCGGTATTCTTCAAAATCTAGAATTTCCGATATGTTACGGATGGCTCGCTTACGCGTAAAGTCAGCCACGACGGTGCGAGCCAATTCGCGACGCTGCCACTGTTTGGTTTTGAGGTAGCGGTCAATGCCGGCCACTGCGGCGATCGCTCCCATCAGCAGGGCAAAGGCGGCCATCCACTGAGCGCCTAATTGTGATTTTGCTAGCAGATCAGGGGTGAGTTCTGGCAGGGGGGGCGTGGCCACCTCGGGCGGGGAGACCTGGGCCATCAGGGGCAAAATAAAGCTCACAAAAACGGCGGTCAATACCGCGATCGATGCCAGTTTGATGCGCATAACCCCTGTTGTATCCCTGTAATACCGAATGATGTTGATGCTACCGGAAAACTTGTCGGCGACATCACCCTTTAACGCTTTGTTGATATGGCAGGCGTTAGTCGGATGGGGATTAGAGTGCGGCGCTACGGCGCTACTGCGTTCAGCAATAGAGTGCTGCCCAGTCTCCTCAGCAAAGTGGCCAGCGCTATACTGCTAAGTCATGAATGTGATCATGCCTGAGACTTGGCCCCAGACGCCTGCTGCCGCGATCGCCCTGCAGCAAGCGTTGCGATCGCGGGTCGTTTGTCACGATGATTTGTCCCCGACTGTGCAATTTGTGGCGGGCGTCGATGTCGGGTTCGAGTCCGGCGGCACAATCACCCGCGCTGCCGTGGTCGTGTTGGAATTTCCCTCCCTGCAGCTGGTGGATTATGCCCTGAAAAAGCAGCCCACGACTTTTCCCTACATCCCTGGTCTGTTGTCCTTTCGAGAAATTCCGGCGGTGCTGACTGCCCTCGCGGCGCTCACGATCACGCCGGATCTAATTCTTTGTGACGGTCAGGGATTGGCGCATCCGCGCCGGCTGGGCATTGCCTGTCACTTAGGGCTCTTGGTCAACTGCCCCACCATCGGCGTGGCAAAATCGCGCCTGATTGGCCGTCACGCTGAGCTGCCGCTTGACAAGGGTGCCTGGGCGCCACTGCAGGATGGGGAAGAAACGATCGGTGCCGTACTGCGCAGCCGTACTGGCACGCGGCCTCTCTACATTTCACCGGGCCATCGCATTAGCTTGCCGACGGCGCTGCACTATGTGCAGGGCTGCACGCCCAAATATCGGCTGCCCGAGACCACGCGCCTGGCGGATCGGTTGGCATCAAATCGTAGTCGGCTACCACCGCTCAAACCCGTGAATATTGACGTTGATGCGCAGTCGGGCAACCAGAGTGACTAAAGCGGTCGGTCGCGGTGGCCAGGGGGCGTGAACTGGTGCTGCTGCCGATGAACCGCTTTAGGCCGGCAGGCACCCTGTTGCGATCGCGCCTGCTGCTTGCCAGGGGGCGTTGAGACGTACCGACTGAAGGCGTGACTTAGACAAAGCCCAATTCGGTGAGGGCATGGGGCTGCTGTTCTTGCAATAGATGCATGGCCTCTTGGGTTAACGGCCCCATGATGCCGTCGATCGCACCGTGGTAGATGCCCTGACGATGCAGATACGCCTGCAAGACTTTGGTGCGGCTTTGCAGGTCGCGCCAGAGGTTACCAATGCGGCCTTGGCCGATAGAGCTGCGAAACTTGTCTTGCTGAGTTTTGATGAAATCGTTGTCAATCAGGCCCAAATGGTGGGCCACCAGATGGTCACCTTCTTCTAACCAAAAATTCAATACGGGGTCATCGATACCCTGCTGCAAAATCTCGGCCATCCGGTCTTGCTGCGCTTCATTCAGCGCTGGTTTGAGTGCAAGCAAGCAATATTCCAAAATCATCGCCTGATAGCGGGGTGATTCGCCCAGCAAATCTAACAGGGCGCTATCAGGCGGATTAATTTCCAGACTGTCTAGCGCTTGGTGAGTTATGTTCATTATCCTTCTTCTCCTCAGTGCGTTCCTATGGTTCACGTTGTGACGGCACAACATGCTGTGTAGTTGTGGCGCTAACCAACGGTCTGTGACAGGGAAATCATCTCAAAGTCACAAAAAAATCACGCAACGTTCAGCAATTTGATTTGGAGCGGGTGTTTGTAGAGTTACCGCGTTAATTGCGCCGTCTGATGTCACAGAAATCCATCAAGTGCCACTGATTAGTAAGCCTTAACATCGGAGAGGAAAATGGCCAATTTTCACGGCGATCGCGAGCCTCCATTTCCCGAATTTGTTGAACCTCAAGACTGTTTTGATCAAGCCCTCGAAGAAATTTTAGGGCCAGATAACCCGACTGCTTATTCTGTCTTTACAGCAATGGAGCGCATGGTCAGGCAGTTCAATCTTGATGTTGAAGCCCATGGCCTGCTGTTTGATGCCTATCTCTGCGGCAAAAAGGCGCTGCAGCAGGGCAAGGTCATTCGCAATCCCAAAGCTTGGCTCAAGGGCACTGCCTTTAACTTAGCGCGCGAAAAGCATCGTAAACGCAAAAAAACCTGTGCCTATGCCCCCAATTTAATCGATGCGCTGTTTGCCGACGAAGGTGATAGCCCCATGGATTACGCCATCTTGGATGAAGAACTCCGAGCCGTTGTGCGGGCAGTCTGCCGCCTCCAAGTCGAACACCCAGACGTTTTTCAACTGATTCATCAAAAAGTCGTGGAAGGACTCTCTTGGCGAGAGATTCAGGAACGGTATGTGCAAGAAAGCGGACGGGATGACATCAGCGAAGCGGCTTTACGTCAGCGGTTTTCGCGCGGTCGCCGCTATCTGCGCAAGATTTTCCATGAAGTGATGACGGCTCAGTAGCAGGGGGCGATCGCCACAACTGCCGTGGACCCAAGCACAGACGGCAGTTGAGCGGTAGCGGGCTGATCTGAATAGCAGCGGGCCAAGCGATTAGCGGCCCGGCTGCGAGAGTTGGGGGTTAATCCAGAAGGTCTTGAACAACTGCCTGGCGCGTCTAACTGGCTAGTGCAGCTGTCGGTTGATCTATGCGCTCGGCCTCAAATGACATGCTTAAAGCGCTGCAGCCGATCAGAATAGCTGCGCATCACGTCGATCGCAAATGTAGGGGTGTTTTCAATCAAAAATTTGAAGCGTTCTTCGTTCAACACGGCTAGTTCGCAGTCGGACTGAGCAATTGCGGTTGACCGACGCAGCTTATCGGGATTGACCAAAGCGCCTTCGCCAAACACATCTCCCGCCTCAATCGTCTCGACCGTTTTACCCTCCACTTGCATCGCCACGGTGCCGGAGATGATGCCATACATGACGTTGCCCGCATCTCCGGCTTTGAAGATGACGTCTCCGGCTTTGAGGGTTTGGTTGTCAGAAATTTTAGAAAAGAGTTCGATCGTATATTCAGCGCTCATCGCATCACCTACAGCAAAATTTATTTCCCGATTGTGAAGGACACCCTGGTGTCATTGCAATGGGGTGATGCCAGGGTGGGTAGCAGGTGATTAGCAAGATCAGGCTGACTGAGCAAACGGATTAGTTGGGGGCGGGGCGATCGCCGGTTTGGGGTGGCATCATGCGGGCCATTTGCTCCCAGGTGCCGCGACCAAATTCCTTCTCGTATTCTCGACTGATCCAATCGCCGCGCTTGCCCAGCCGTTTGGCACTGCGGTGCAAATAGGCTAAAAACGCCTGCTGGTGCTCCCAAGTGGGTCGGCGACCAAAGATGGAGCCCAAGCACCAATCAGCCTTTGCCGTTCTGCCGGTGTGTTCAAAAAAATGGTGCTCCGCTAGCGTGACGGCATAGCCGCTTTTGAAAATGCGGCGACGATGACCGTGAAAAATTTCAATCAGTGTGGGAATGTCGCGAATGGTGTGAGCCTGATCGCGAGAATAGATCTGCACCATATCTTCGAGATTTAAAGGCCGTTCTGAGACCCACTGATGTTCACATTCGGGGCAGCGCACGATGAAGCTCAGCACCATGCGCCCACAGCTGGGGCAGGCTTTCATCGGGGGCGGACTGCCGCCGCCACTGCCCTCTTTCCGCATGGGCAGATGATACTCGTCAATATCTTCGGGAAAGCCCAATCGCTCTAAATTACCGGCCTGGTCGAGAATGATGCCGCAGGCTTTGCCGGTTTGGGGCGAGATCCGCATCACCCGACCAATCTGTTGAATGTGCAGCGCACTAGATTGCGTGGGCCGCAGCAGTAGCCCGACTTCAACGCTGGGTTCATCAAAGCCGATGCTGATCACGTTGCAAGAGGTCAGCAATAAAATGCGTTCCTCGCGCAGGTCGGCATACATGCGTTGACGTTCTTTGATGGGGGTGCCTCCTTCCACCGTGTCAGCGGGAATGCCTGCCCGGCGGAATTCCTCGGCGACATGGCGCGCGTGCTCAATATCCACGCAAAAAGCGATAGTGCGTTTGCCAAGCGTCAGACGCCGCCATTCGCGCACAATTTTGGAGACGAGTTCGGGGCGATCGCAGGCGTTTTTAAGCCCGGCCTCGTCATAGTCACCGCGCACTGTTTTCACGCCTTTGAGATCGGCAATGCCATCGGGCGGCATGCTGAAATATTTCATCTCTGACAGAAAGCCCATCGCCTGCAGCTCCGCTGGCGGCGGGGCTGAAACCAGGGTGTCCAAATGCTCGCCCAGCTGATCTTTACCCAAGCGCTCGGGCGTGGCGGTCATTGCCAGATGCACCGCTTGGGGATGGGTTTTGTAAATGACGGATTTGCCGACGCGGCTAAACAGGGTGGTGTGGGCTTCGTCATAGAAAATCACGTCCGCTGGCCAGGTGCGCCACCATTTGCGCTGCGCCATGGTTTGCACGCTGGCAATCTGAATCGGTGCGGTGCGGTCTTCTTCCCAGCCGGCTTTGATGAAGCCGCAGTGTAGCCCAAACGATTTCATCTTTTCGTAGGTTTGGCCCACCAGCACATCGAGATGCACCAAAAACATCAGCCGTTTACCGGCGGCTTCGGCATGGGCGCAAATTTGGCCGCTGATGATGGTTTTACCGGCTCCCGTGCCCGCGATGATCGCGATCTTGGTATGACCTTCGTTGATTTTGCGATACAGGTCGTTAATCAGTTCAACCTGATAGGGACGCAGCTGCGGCATAGAAGGAGCAGGCATAAAACGGGCGATCGCTCACAGATAACAGTCAATACCTTTTCGATAATACATCGGCACTATCCCCGCTGACGTGCTAAGGGTGGTTGGGTGATCGCCATCATGTCCTGCTGTCCGTGAAAGTGAGCAGCGATCGGGACTTCTGAGGCAATTCTGGGGAGATGAGGGGCCAAGGGAGCAGATTTCGGGCTTTATTTGTAGAGACTCGACATCGCAACCATTCTCAAAATGCGAACGCTGTTTGTTCCTTTTCGACTCTATTTCGCTTCAGTCAGGAGCCAGAATCGCTTACTCCGTTTCCACCTCTGTCCCTGTCTCCGCTTCGACCTCACCTGCTGGGGCCTCGTCTGCTTCTGTTGCTGGCTCTTCCGCGGCGGCTGGAGTGAGGCGAGCCACTCGTTCCTGAATGGCGAGATGGGAGGCAACCCCTTCATAGGCGTAACGGTTAAAGCCGCCAACCTCGACGATTTGCTTGAGATAATCGACTCGTTCAGCTGGGGCTGGGTGTGATGCAAACCAAGACAGACCGCCGGTGCCACCGCTTTCTTCCTGCAGGGTAATCATGAGGTTGTGCAGACCGTCAGCGGCGTAGCCTCCGACGGACAGCAGCTGCGTCCCTAAAATATCGGCCTGCCGCTCCATTTCGCGCGAGTAGCTGCTAAAGGCCAGGCTGGCGGCAATGCCCCCCACCTGAGGTAGCGGAATGATGCCCGCCACGCTGCTAATTAGGTTGCCGTTAGTCGCCATTTGAAAACCATGGGAGAGGACAGCGTGGGCAAGTTCGTGGGCCACGAGGCCTGCCAATTCCGCCTCTGACTGAGTTTTGAGGATGGCTCCCGAGTTGATGAAAATCTTGCCGCCGGGGAGGGCGAAGGCGTTCAGTGCGGGGTCTTCAATCACATAAAATTCATAGTCAAATTCGTCGCGACCGGCGAGGCTCGCCAACTTTTGCCCCATGCCGTCTAAATAGGCGTTCACTTCTGCGTCCGTCATCATGGGGGCTTGGTCTTTGATTTGCGCTGCGGCACCAGCGCCAATGGCCGACTCGCCCTGCAGCAAAATCATGGCAGAGTGGAGAGCGGTGTAGGGGCCGATCAGACCACCGGGCAAGATCAGACCCGCCGCTCCAGAGACAATGTTGCCGATCAGGTTGCCGGTCAACTCTTCATTCATCGCTGCGCGAAACCGCTCTAAATTCTCTTGACTCAGGGTTTCCATATTGGCCTGTTCAGGATGCTCAGGATTGAGCAACACGAACTGTTTGGCGGTGATGGCGGCTTCAATCCACTGCTCCAAGGCCATCTGAGTTTTGGTGCGTGCCTGCAGTAGATCGGGCTGGCTGGGATAAATTATCAGCGCCCGGTCGAGGATCTCATCGGCTTCTGCGGCGCGATCGTTCGCAATCAGATAATCTGCGTAAAACACCTGCGCCGGAATGAATTCGGGATACTCATCGACTAACAGCTCCAGTGGCACTAAAGTGCGGTGGGTCAGGCCCAATTCGTAGCCCGCTTGGGCTTCTCGCCAATAAACGGTGCCGCCTGGGGGTAAGTCAGCTGGGTCGTAAATCGGCAGCGGTCGCAAGGTATCGGGATCGACTTGCCACAGAGCGTCTTTCACTTGGCGGTAGAGGGCCTCAGCGGCGTCGCGATCGCCTGCCAGGTAATACTCATCCGCTGCCATCAAAATCTGCTGTTGCTTGGTTATCTTGGGTGGTTCTGCGGTTTCACCGAGCGATTCAATTTCCGCATCGTTCCACGTTTCATCATCTGCTGTCGGCAGGCTGTCAGCGGGGAGTCGGGGCTCAAAATCAGGCAGATCGAGGGTGTCTTCTGTTGGATCAGCGTCGGGTGCGACGTCTTCGGCTGCTGGCCCGCTCAACTCATCAGCGGTATGGGTCTGAGGCTCAGCGGTGTCGGCCTGTGCTTGTGCGGTTGGCATCGGCTGAGCGGCTTGGACGGCGGAGCGAGACAGCCCCTCTAGGTTCAGCCCAGACGTGATCAAAAGCCCGACTAGGCTCCAAGCTAAGAAGCGTTTCCGAATCGTCATGCTGTTGTCCTGCTGTGAGACCGCGTACCCAGGCTGTGATTGCTAATATCGCCAATCTAACAGCATCACTGAGCGGTCGATAGGCGACTATTAAATTTTGATCGAGGGCGGTGACAAAAAGTTCCTGTCTGCCGAAACTATGCTGCTGTGCAATTGACGTCTGCCCGGCTGATGATGAATGAAGCACGGGTGAGGGACACTCTTGGGTTAGTCACGCACCCGACGGGGAGTGCAGACCTGCCACACGGGAACCGTGAGTCGTAATCGATATCGATTAGCGATCGCCCGCCTCACTGCCCCACACCCCTTCTAGTGAAAGCTGAGCGGCGGCTTGGGCCAGGGCGGCTACATCTTTGGTTTCACTGAGGTAGGGTAG
>CALCPB010000078.1 GCA_937897665.1 uncultured Halomicronema sp.
CTCGACTTTCTGCCGGAGTTTGGCCGCGTGTTTGATATTACTAGCGATGGTTCGGCCGCTGCGATGGTTGATTTTAACCAAAACGACCCGGAACGACGCTTTACCGAAACGCTGGTATTCGTCACCATTGACGGTGAAGAAACTCCCCTGCTGGATACGACCGGCTCGATCCTGGCCGCTGAGTTTGACCCCACCAACCAAATCCTCAATGTCTTAGCGAGTGAGCTGCTGCCGGGGGCCGACTACCAAGAGCAGCCCTTTCTCACGGCGATCGCCTTGGATGAGTCGCCGCTGCTGGTGCCGCTGCTGACCTTTCCGGCCCAATCACGCGTCAGCATGAATATCTCGCCGGACGGCCTAGCGATCGCGCTAGAGGTAGCCTCGCCGACTCCTGATGGCGCTGCTCAAAACTTGCTGCTGCCTCTATTTCAGACCACCGAGCAACGCTTGACGGGTACTCCAGCGCAAGCAGAGCCGCAGGTGCTGCCCTTTACCGGCACGGTTCCAACCTGGCTGCCATAACTTTGATCATGCCAGGTGGCTTACACAGGTAAGAGCGATCGCTGGCAGGTCGGACACACCGCATGAATCGTGAGCTGGCAGTCGAGTAAGTGATAGCCAGATTTTTTGGCGGTTCGCGCTCCGGCCTTTAGCACCGAATCGTTTTTAAACTCGATCGTCTTACTACAGCGGACGCAAATCAGATGGTGATGATGATGGGGTGACGGCTGGTTGATTTCGTAGCGTTTTTGGCCCTCAGCCAGCTCTAGCTCGCGTAAAATGCCCATGCGAGCCATCAGTTTGAGATTGCGATAGATGGTGGATAAGCTCACTTGCTCACCCTCATCTTTGAGCACGTCACGCAAATCTTCGGCGCTCAGATGCTCGCCCTTGGCCAGATTCTGGAACGTCTCTAAAATAATTTCCCGCTGTGGGGTCAAGCGCCACCCACGTTCGTTCAATTCAGCCTTGAGGGCGGCTGGGGTATATGCCACTAAATTATGCTCCTCTCAACAGCGACGCCTTGTTGACAATGATAGCGACTGATCCCTACAATTTGCAAGAAGATTTCCTTATTGAGAATAGCTCTCAACTTATTTAGCGAGCTTAATCGTGAATACGGTCAGGAGGCTCTAAATCTAGCGCTTTGCCGAAAACCAGGCAGGCTAGTTCTTTCGTCGATTGCGCCTGATCCTACGGCTCGACTTTGAGGCGGCTGTGGACGTGTGGAAATATGCGGCAGGCCCAGGGTAACAATTTATATCCCACTTTAAAGATTTATAGCCTGACGCCGACTGCGATGGTTCAGCGACGATCCCAGCCCAGTGAATGGCATCGCACCGATGCCTTGATCGGGATGCTGAGGTCGCTGATTCTCATGCTTGGGAGTGCCGTGCGAGCGGTATGGGTCAGTGCCCTAAAGATCGCTCGCTTTGATGATTGCGTGCTCACGGCTCCAGCTGGCTGGGCCTATCCCATGGGCATCACCGGCTACTCGGCTGCCGGGGCCAGTGACGGCGGCTGTGTCGCGATCGCCATTCCCACGTTATTGAGGGTGCGTAACTGATCCATCACAGCGACTACTTGACCGTGAGGCACGGCGGCGTCAGCGCGAATAATGATCAGCAGCGGGCGATCACCTACCCGCCGGGCCTGCACCAGTGAGGCCAACGATGATAACGACGTCGCCTCGTTGCCCAATTGCAGATCACCGCCATTTGTCATCGTCAGGGTTAATGAGTAATCCTGCAGTTGCTGTTCGCTGGTGGCGGCGCCGGGTAGGTCAACGGGTAAGCCCTCGGACCGGGTGAGAAAAAGACTCGACAGAATGAAAAACGTCAGCACCACAAAGATGACGTCAATCATTGGCACAATATTGATTTCAGGTGCCGTATCTGGGTCTTCAGGTAGATTCATGGGCTCAAGCCATCTTTGGATGGGCGCGGGTTCACAAGTCATAGCCGACGGCTGAAGGTACCGGAACCAGGGGGCAAAAACCTGGCAGGGGAGGGTTTATGCTGCCGTGGGGGACTCGTCTCAGGTGATCAACCTGACAACGCCGCAGCTGTGAAAGTATCAGCGCTGCGGGCGTTATCTCAAAATCAAAGAGGCATCGGAAAGTCTGGCAGTGCTTCCCCGGTTTCTCTACAAAACCCCTTTGGAACTGGGGATTTGACTGGCGCGTCGCCGATCAATCTCAGTGGCCATCCGCATGGCGCGGGCAAACGCTTTGAAAGTCGCTTCAATAATGTGGTGAGAATTGATGCCGTCGAGCTGGCGGATGTGTAGGGTCATTTGGCTGTGGTTGACGATCGCCACAAAAAATTCTCGTACCAACTGGGTGTCATAGGTGCCCACCCGCTGAGTGGGAATTTTGAGCCCGTAGGTGAGGTGGGGTCGCCCCGAAAAATCGAGCGCTACCTGCACCAGCGATTCATCCAGGGGGGCAACAAAGTGACCAAAGCGAACAATGCCTTTGCGATCGCCCAGCGCCTGCTGCAGCGCCATCCCCAGCGTGATGCCTACATCTTCGTTGGTGTGGTGGTCATCAATTTCGTAATCGCCTTGGGCCTGCACGCTAAGGTCAAACAAACCGTGGGAAGCAATTTGGTGCAGCATGTGATCGAGAAAGGGCACCCCGGTTTGCGCCTCGCACTGGCCGGTGCCGTCGATCGTGAGCGTGACCTGGACGTTGGTTTCACCGGTTTGGCGGGTGACGGTGGCGGTCCTGGTCGGCAGGGTCAGCGAGGGGCGGGCGTGGGTATCGCGGTCTTGAAGTTGCATGGCAATGGTGAGTGGATAGGACGCTGGTAGGGGCGAGGCATGCTCAATTAGTGATTAGGATGGTGCCAAAACGTAACTTCGAGCATGCCTCGCCCCTACGGATTATTTTACGGGTTGGTCATGGCTGCCAAAACCGGGCGAATGTCATGGTCAGTCACCTGATCGGTGATAAAGACATCGGCGATCGCCTTAGGCAAGATAAACCGTACCCGACCGGCTTCGACTTTTTTGTCAGCCTGGAGTAAGGCGATGAGTCGCTCAGTTTCTGCATTCGGCGGAATTTGGCTGGGCAGCTTGGCTTTGGCGATAAGCTCAGTTTGGCGCTGTTCGGCGGCGGGGGGCCAGAGTTGCAACGCCGTTGCCAACTTGCCTGCTGCCGCCATGCCGATCGCCACCGCTTCCCCATGGTTAACGGTGCGGTAACCAGTCGCACTTTCAACTGCGTGGCCGATCGTGTGCCCATAGTTCAAAATGGCTCGCAGCCCCGCTTCTTTTTCGTCCTGGGCGACGACCTCCGCCTTCGCCTGGCAAGACCGCGTCAAAATAGTTTGCAGCAGTTCGCCACTGACATAGCGATACTGGTCGAGACGGGGGGCTTGGGTCAACGTTTCAAACAGCGTTGCATCCCAAATGATGCCGTATTTGATGACCTCCGCCATGCCCGCTCGAAACTCACGGGCCGGTAGCGTTTTCAAGACGTTGGGATCGACGACCACCAAGCGCGGCTGGTGGAAGGCGCCAATCAAATTCTTGCCGTGGGGATGGTTAACGCCAGTTTTGCCCCCAATCGAAGCATCGACCATGGCCAGCAGTGACGTGGGAATCTGCACGACGCCAATCCCCCGCAGCCAGGTGGCGGCGGCAAATCCAGTCATATCACCAATCACGCCTCCACCCAGGGCCACCATTGCCGATTTGCGCTCTAGTTTGGCCTGATAGGCCGCATCGTGAATTTTTTGGATGGAACGCAGGGTTTTGTAGCGTTCGCCAGCGGGCAAGAGGCAGGTGCTGACCTGATACCCCGCCGCCGCTAAAGATTGGACGACGCGATCGCCATAATGCCGAAAAATCACTGGGTTAGAGACTACCAGCAGCTTTTGGCCGGTGGGAACCAACGGTTTTTGGTGATCGGCCAGCCAGCCGCCCACATGATCGAGCGCATCGGGCGCGATCACGACTTTGTAAGCATTTTGAGGCAGATCGACGGCAATAATGGACTTCATCGCAGATTTGGCAGGGTGCAGAGTGGGTCTTTTGCCATCCTACTGGCTGTTTCCCAATAGTTCTCAGGATTCTTCGGTTTTCGCAGC
>CALCPB010000079.1 GCA_937897665.1 uncultured Halomicronema sp.
GCAACACCCTTGGATTGTGGCAGTAACCGCTAACGCCATGCAGGGCGATCGCGAGGCTTGTTTGGCCGCCGGCATGGATGCCTACATGAGCAAACCCATCCGCATCGCCGAACTGGTCAAAATCTTAGAACAATGCCCCATTTATACCCCTGAGGCAGTCTCTCCCTCAGAAACCGCCAACGCTTCTCAAACTCACAGATCATTCCCATCTACTCCTATGATTTCTGAAGAAACCTGGCCACTTATTGATCAAGAAACTCTAGACAGTTACGGTTTTGATGCCGAAACCCTGGCGGTTCTGCTCGATAGCTTCCTGGAAGATGCTCCTGGGTTACTGAACAGTATTCAAACCGCGATCGCTGAAGACAATCCACAACAGTTGGATTTTGCTGCCCACACCCTCAAGTCTTCGAGTGCAACCCTCGGGGCGATACGCCTCTCTGAACTGTGCAAACAGCTAGAAATTTGGGGTAAAGCTGGCACTACGGCCCCCGCTAATGATCAGTCTGAGACGCTCAATGATGTTTACATCCAGTCAGTTGAAGCGTTAAAGCAGCTCATCTCCGTTTAGGATGTTGCCGCATCTGGAACAGTCTTCATACTGGCTCGCTGCAAAGCCGCTGTCAGTTCGGGCAAACGTATGGGCTTGCTCACATAATCATTCATGCCTGCATCTAGGCACCGCTCGCGATCGCCCTCCATGGCATTAGCGGTCATTGCAATAATATGAGGGCGATCAGCGGCTGTATAGCGCTGACAAATTTGTTGAGTTGCCGTGAGTCCGTCCATCTCCGGCATTTGTACATCCTTAACACCACATCGTAGGACTGACGCTGCAAAGCTTGGAGCACTTCTTCGCCGTTGCTTACAATGTCAGCCCGATAGCCCATACGCTTCAGCAAATGTAGAGCCAACTGCTGATTCACCAGATTATCCTCAGTGACCAAGATTTTAAGGGGACACCGCTGAGCCAATTGAGTATCAATGGAGGAAGGGGCGTGGCGCTAGGGGGTAACCCGAATCGGACTTTTGGGTTGCTGTCGGCTAACGACCTGAGTCAGCACTTCTAGTAGGCGCGACTGCTTAATGGGTTTGTTGAAAAAGGCTATAAATCCCGCTGAGATCGCTTCTTGCTCCTTTTCTGGGCCAGCGGAAGCCGTGGCCATGATTAGCGGTAGCGGATGATTCGTCTCCTGTTATTGAATCAGGCGTCCCAAAGAGATGCCATCTATTTCTGGCATTTGCAAATAACGTCTTACTGATTGTCTTGGCTTATGTCCCAGTACAGCAAATGGATAAAGTCGAGCTTAGAGGAGGTGTGAAAAGTAGGAAAGCTTTCATGCTGTAGGTTGTCGGTACTTAAAACTTGACACCATCTCGAAAGAAGCGGGTGAACGGACTCGAACCGTCGACATTCAGCTTGGGAAGCTGACGTTCTACCACTGAACTACACCCGCAAAGCAGTGAACTGGATTGAGCCGGAGAAATCCACTAGCAACTCAACACTCACAGTCTACAGCTTTTGAATTATAGGGCTATTTTTGGGTCGGTGCAGTGTACGCTTCCAACTCTTTGTAAAGGGGCTTAGGAGGAGTCGAACGGAATCGACGAAAGAAATTGCCGATGCCACCTTGAAAGCCATCGATATAGGTAAAGAAGACGGGGACAACCACCAGCGTTAACAGCGTTGACGTTGTAAATCCACCAATCACCGCGATCGCCATCGGACTGCGTGTTTCACTCCCGGCTCCCCACTCTAGGGCAATGGGCACCATCCCTGCCATGGTCGAAATCGCCGTCATCAAAATGGGCCGTAAGCGAGTGGTGCCCGCTTCGATGACCGCTTGGCGACGAGACTTGCCCTCAGCCTTAGCAATGAGCGCATAGTCCACCAGTAGAATCGCGTTTTTGGTGACCAAACCCATGAGTAACACCACGCCGATCAGCGCGAACAGCCCCAAGGGCTTTTGTGTCACCAACAGGCCCATCAGTGCCCCCCCGACGGAAAGCGGTAGCGCTGCCATCACCGCTAGGGGATACAAGAAGCTGTTGTATAGCAGTACCAGTACTGCATAAATCATCAGGACGGCGGTGCCCAGAGCCAACAAAAATCGGCTGAAGATTTCCTGCATGATCTCTGCATCACCCGCGGGCTGTTGCTGCACGTCAGAGGGCAAATTTTGCAGAGCTGGCAGCGGGTTAACGGCAGCAAGTCCTTGCCCCAAGGTGATGCCTTGCAGGTTGCCCCCGATGGTGACCTGCCGCGATCGATCAATGCGATCGATCTGTGCGTGGCCACTGCCTAAGGCCACATCAGCGACCGCCACCAGCGGCACCAGATTGCCGTTATCGCCCGGCACCTTGAGCTGACGCAAGGTATCAATCTGGTCACGATAGACAGGATCAAGCTGAATGCGAATGGGAATCTGGCGATCGCCCAGCGTGAATTCAGCCAGGTTAGACTCCGTATCGCCCAGGGTCGCCAAGAAAGCCGTATTGGCGATCGCCTGCACCGAGACCCCCAAGTCAGCTGCCCGCAAAGGATTAGGGGTAATAAACAATTCAGACTACACTAAACTAGCACTCGAGGAGACTACAACCAGTCCAGCCACTGCTCGCATTTG
>CALCPB010000080.1 GCA_937897665.1 uncultured Halomicronema sp.
ACCCCCCGTTAGGCCTGATGCTTTTCATTCGCGCAACCGTCAGCTCCACACAATGGGGCAACACGTACAAACCCTAGAATCGCCGGTTATTGTCGCGGGCGATCTCAACATCACCATGTGGTCGCCTTACTACAAACAGATGGTTCGCAATACCGGGCTGAAGAACAGCCGTAAGGGGTTTGGACTGCAGCCCAGCTGGCCGACAAAGGGAACGTATCGGCAAATTCCCGATTGGGCATCACTCCTGTTCTCGATTCCGATCGACCACTGTTTGCTCAGTCCGGAACTGAACGTGGGCAATATGCGTGTTGGGCCTCATCTGGGTTCTGACCACCGGCCGGTGATCGTCGACCTGAGGCTATAGGCGTCAAGGGTCATCCTATGATGGTGTCTGAAAACCTCAACAGCGATGGCATCCTTGCAACTAGAACGATATCAAGCCAAGACGGTGCAGGTTGATCGCCGTCGCGTTTATGAGATTAACGGGCATCAATATCCGGGCGTGACTACGGTGCTATCAGTTACCAAACCCGCTGAGGCCCGTCAAGCCCTGCAGGCTTGGCGGAAGCGAGTGGGTGTCGACACGGCGCAAGCAATTTCGAATAAAGCATCTTCGGCAGGCACCCGCTTGCACAAACAAATTGCGACCTATCTCCGGGATGAACCGATCGCCATTGCACCCGAGTTATCCGGCTATTGGCAGTCCATAGAGCCGCTGCTCAACCAAGTGGAGGAAGCACTTTTGGTAGAGGGAGCCGTGTGGCACGAGCAGGGCTATGCCGGGTTTCCGGATGCGGTGGTGGTCTATCAAGGACGGGTGTGCGTCTGCGATTGGAAAACCGCGATCAGACCGAAAAAGCTGGAATGGATTACGGATTACTTTCTACAGGTCGCGGCCTACGCTACGGCAATTGAACAGGTTTATCAAGCGACCGGTATTCAAATCGAAGGGGCCTTGATTGCGATCGCTTTAGATGACAGTCCAGCTCAAACCTTTTGGCTCAGCAATGCTGACATCACCGACTATTGGCAGCAGGTTCGGCAACGTCTCGCCGCATATTACTCGATTCGCCCTCGACAGTTTTGAGCTCGACCTCAGAGATCCGGTTTCATCCTCTTGAGTCAAGATTTGAGCGTTTGGGGCGAGCGCCTTCGTGCTTTTCATAGGCAGCGACGATCCGCTGTACGAGGGGATGGCGCACCACATCTGCCTGAGTGAGCTGACAAAAGGCAATCCCTTCGACTCCGGCTAAAATTCGCTGAGCCACCGATAGCCCCGAAGACTGATTCATCGGCAGCTCCGTTTGAGTCGTATCGCCCGTGACCACCATGCGAGATTTAAAGCCTAACCGG
>CALCPB010000081.1 GCA_937897665.1 uncultured Halomicronema sp.
CTGGCCCTCAATACCCGTATTCCTGCCAATTGGGGTTTGGAGGTCGGTTTGTTGGCCGAGGTCCATCGCAATGTGGCCCGCAAGCGGATTGCCCAAGTGGACCTCGGTATTTTTGAGCATAAGCATCAAGTGTTGGGGCAGTCCGCTAATGAGGGATTGCAAAAAATGTGTCGAGACATCTTGCAATCGATTTTGCGGACCCTGATGGAAATTGAGCAGGTGATCATTACCCATGACCATATTCGGGCGCTGCGGGTTAAGTTTCGTCGTGAGGCCCAGAACCTGACTCGCCAATATTTTGTCGATGCCCGTTTTAACGGCCTGGACTACGATCGCCATCAAGAAGAAGTCACTATTGAGCAGTTTGAGCAGCTTATTTTGCAAGCGGGAGAGCAATATCTAGAAGACCCTGCTGGGGCTCAGATTCCAGACTGGACGAGGGCCTTAGCGGTGATGCCGACCCTGAGAGAAGAGCTCCAAGATGCAACCCGGACCGATATGGCTGAGGCACGCGGTGCCGTTCAGCAATCATTCAGTGGGTTGCCCAGCCTAACGCCCCTGGTAGAGACGCCTCGCGTGGTATCTCAGTCTGAGTTGAATGGACAATCGGTTCCTGCACCTTCGTCTATGACTGGTCTGCATTAAAGCGCCTAGCTGAAATGGTTGACGATTGCCTTAGGGCGCGTCATCAATTACTGGTGAGATCCTTGCTAGGTTAGTTCGCCGCACCCGTTTCCAATATTTGCTTGTGGCTGAATCCGTTACACTACCAGGATTTTAGCTTTATTGATGATAGCCCCTGGCGTTTTGGGTATCTAGATGCTGTCGATATACCGTCGGTAATTGCCACCAGGGCACGCTGGGGTAATCGTGATGTTCTTGGTGGTAGCTAAAGTGATAACAGAGCAGGAATGATCCCAACCATGGTAGGGCTGGACTAGGTGCTCAGCAATGTTGCATATTTCGACTCGCGGCTTGCTGATGGGGGGAATAAGTACCCACGTAAAATAACTGTATAGAGCTTAATAGTAGAGGTAGACACCAAAAAAGCACCACATTTAGAGGAGATACCTGGCCGATCAGTGAGACTGCTAAGACAGCGGCTGCTAGCGTCAGCAGCTGTTTTGGTCCTAAATATTGCGCCATAAACTGTTGGTAGCACGTCCAAAAGTCAGCATCGGGTATGTCACAAAAGTCAGGGTCGAATGATCCCATTGGGTCACGGTGGTGTAGCCAGTGGCTGCGTCTCAAGGTCTTGTAGGACAGAGCTGCATAAGCAGCACTACAAAATGCGCCAACGCCTCCATTGATGATGCGATGGCGACAGACAAGGCCGTGGATGGCATCATGGGCAGTGACAAACAGACCCGTGTTTAAAAACGCCTGGGCCAAGACCGTGCCGATGATAGAGATCGGGGGAATGGCAGAAAAATTAAGATGTAAAACCCAGACTAAATGGAGTCCCCAGGAGCAAATCACTAAAGTTGCAATTAAAAGCCCAGTGTAATCATGGCTCTGTCTCCATCGCCGTTGTGGCATCGTGCAAGGGATATGACCCTGTTTTGGCACCTGCGAAGCTCCTGAAATCGTCTAACTCCGGGTGAGGAGGGTGATTTTCGTTTTCTTATCTGCAGAGAGACCTTCTAGGGCAGCAAAATCAATCAATTGATCTTTGATTAGCTTGGCCAAAGTATGCATGAGGAATGAGTCTCGATTGTCAGGGCGCTTAATTTGGCTGGCTTGCTCTTTCACATAGCTGATCAGTATTTTTGTCTCTAAGCTTTTGGCCTTTTCGAGCGCTGTAATCGCGATTTTTTTTTCGGCGCTATCCCAGTGAGTTGTTTGCTGTTGCACTGTTTCGATTCAACTTTTGATTAATGATTGGCGTCTAATGCTCGCCATTCTTTGTGATAAATGATCCGCTGCTTGAGGTCAACGTTGCTTAAATTCGCGATCGCTCACCCAAGAATTCTCAACTGATACGAGTCAAAATTCCTCCAGGCTTGGCCGAACTGAGGATATTGGTATCAATGCCGGTCAATGCAAAACTGACATTAACCGCCTTAAAAGGCTATTCGAAAAGGGGATTAGCTAGTCTTGAGTAAGACTGCAGCCCACTCGTCGGCGGGCTGCAGTCTTGTTGCTATCGTTGCCTGTTTTGGGACATCCATGTTGCCAAAAGAAGTCCCAAGAACTTTTCGAACAGCCTCCAAACCCATCAGATTTAGCGGACTAGCTTGAGCAGCTCCTTAGGTGAGGCCAGTAAGTCGATGGCGACAAAGAAAATCTTGTTGTCTGGTCCCAGCAAAAAGCGCCAAGCAATGTTCATGCCAATACCTGCGCCAAACCAAGGGGTTTGACATTTTCCAGTCACCTTAATTTGGGTGTAGCCATCGTCAGCAGCTTCAGCTACACCGCTTTCGGGCATGAGCTTAAGGTTTTGGCATTCTTCTCGGAAAAATTTCAGCACCGCTTCCTTGCCAACAATCGGCTGGCGGAAAGGTGGCTGCAGTGCGCCATCGGCCATAAACAGCTCGATTAGGGCGTCAAAGTCATTGGCGTTCAAGTTATCCATATAACTCAGAACGGTGGGGTTGGTTATTCCGGTAATGGTGACGTTAGCCCGTTGTGAAAGCGATGTGGGGGGCGTGACGGGGGCAGAAACGCGGGTGTAGCCACTAATCTTCTCAGGTGCAAACCCCATATCTACGACACAATTGCGGAGGACGGAAATTTGCTGCCCCGCCTCTAACTGCTGGATAGCAGTCAAAACGGAATTGGCGTTAGCCGACAGTTTGTATCCCGGAGGAATGGGTGCGACTAAACCTTGTTCCATCCATTCACCTAACCGATACCAGAAGCCCAGCTTGAGATTGGGCGTCCAGGTGGCATAGGTCCGAGAGATTTCAGTATCGGCCCGGTTCGCTAGGTCACACATGGCTTGGCTCTGCTCTAGGGGTGACATCGCCTTAATTTGCTCAAGAGTCCGCTCAGCAAATTGCATGTTGGCGGCACCGGGAGCCGCTACGGTAATGCTTTTCCCCATCTCTAAATACGCAAACCAGATCAGTGCCAATTGATCTTCAGCACTGAGTTGATTGAAGCGGGCTGTGGTGGCAGGAACAGCACCGGCAGAGAGGGCATCGGGAAAGATATTGCGGGCAGCACTAA
>CALCPB010000082.1 GCA_937897665.1 uncultured Halomicronema sp.
TTAGAGAGCTCAATATCGTTGGACTTCGTTGACAGGCTCCGTCGCCTCATCGGCTGCGAGTCTTGATTGAGCTATGTAACTAAGAGGACATCACAATGCCATTTACTGTCGAGTCAGCGCGCAACATCTTTCCCAGCACCCTAACAGCCGACGCCGTACCCGCCACAACTGCCAGATTTAACCAGCTGAGCGCCGAAGATCAGCTCGCGTTAATTTGGTTTGCCTATTTAGAAATGGGGCAATCGATCACCGGGGCTGCCCTCGGTTCGGCAAACATGCAGTTTGCCGAAGGGACGCTCAAAGAGATTCGAGGCATGTCATTTCAAGCCCAGTCCCAAGCCATGTGTGACTTAGCTAACCGCACCGACACCCCCATTTGCCGCACCTATGCTTCGTGGTCGCCCAACATCAAGCTCGGCTTCTGGTATCAGCTCGGAGAATGGATGGCAGACGGCTCCGTCGCCCCCATTCCAGAAGGCTACAAGCTTTCTGCCAATGCCTCCGCCGTTCTACAGGACATCAGAAACCTGGAGTCGGGTCAACAAATTACCGTCCTGCGCAATGCGGTCGTCGATATGGGCTTTGACAGCGGCAACCTCGCTGGTGGCACCAAGCGCGTATCAGCCCCGGTTGTGCCCCCCCAAAACATTGCTGATCGCACCCAAGTTTCGATTGAAGGCATCACCACTCCAACCATCTTGGAGTACATGAACAACCTAAACGCCAACGACTTTGATGCCCTCATTCAACTTTTCACCCCCGATGGGGCGCTGCAGCCGCCGTTTCGCAAGCCGATTGTCGGCACCGACAACATCCTGCGCTTCTTTAGAGAAGAGTGCCAAAACCTGAAGCTCATCCCTGAGCGGGGAACTACGGAACCGACGGATGATGGGTTTACCCAAATCAAAGTGACCGGCAAGTGCCAAACGCCTTGGTTCGGCGCTAACGTCGGCATGAATATTGCCTGGCGGTTTTTGCTAAATCCAGACGGCAAAATTTTCTTTGTGGCCATTGACCTGTTGGCATCGCCTAAAGAATTGCTGAACCTAATGAAGTAGCCTCAGCCGCGATGGCGTGACTGAGCGACTAAAGGATCTGCGCTGAGAGAATAGCCCCAGGATTGCCCATTTTTCTAAGGGTTTAGCCATGCCACAGGCGGGCGATCGAGGGATGCTATTCGTGAGCAAATCCCTCACTACTGAGGAGCTTAACTGAGCGTTTTCAAAGGGGCTGGAGTCAATTACCTGGACTTCAGTCCCTTTTACGTCGGTATATTTTTTGCAAAAAAATTAGTATTAAGGGATATTAAAGGTATAGATAAGCTATTCCAATATTTTCATGATGCAGGTAAGCGAGGCCGAATGGTCGGCTCAAGAGAAGCAGATTGCTCAGACAGCATTAATAGAAGCGCAGAGCCGAGAAATTGATGGCCTAGTGCAGTTAATTCGTGAAAAAGCCAGCAAAGTCGATGACATTAGCGATGTTTGGCGTCTGAATGATTTTTTGAGTGCTCGCCGGTTTGATATTGACGGCAAGTACGATGACAGTGAGGGCGAGACGCTCTTTGTGCTGGCTCGTCTAGCGAAGGAAGGCTGGGTTAAAACCGCAGACCTGCAGGGACTTGACGCCGCTAAGTTAGCGAAGATTGCTGCCCTCACTCGCATTCTGTAGTGAACGTATAGCCACAGTGCCCTGTCTGAACTGGGGATTGACTCGTTCTCCCTAGCAGCAGTAATGCCGCTGCTCTAAAACAAGATTATAAATCTGGCCTCCTCGCCCTCGGCTCCCCCGCATTTCCTGTATCTCAGGCTGAGATACTAATCCAGGGCGCTTAGCCGAGGTACTTTGAGTTTGAGCGGTCTGTCGTATTTAGTTGCCGCCAGTCGTCCCTCAAGGCGGGGTAACTTTCGTCTACCGAAATGACCCACAATTTCAGTTCCGTGGCAGAATTCACGGGCAATCTTTCGTTTCGGAGCCATTATCGTGAAGCTTGCAACTCAGCTCGTGGGCAGCACTTGTGGGTTGGTGGTGCTCATGGGAACGGTGGGCTGCCGCAGTAATCAGTCTGCCGTGCCGCCAACATCGGAAACAGTGACCGCCCTAGGGCGTGATGCGGCGGACGGTGCCCTCACGCCTGCCGTGGACTCAGCGTCTCCTCGCGATCGCTCAACCCTGGTTGTCGATCCCCCCTCAACTGCACTACCGTCATCCGGCACCTTAACCGCGAGTGACCCCGACGATCAAATTAACGTCCGATCGCAGCCCACCATCGACTCCGATAGCTTGGGTCAAGGGGTCACCGGCGACCTCGTCAGCTTGCAAAACAGGACTGAAGACGACCACGGCGACGCCTGGTATTCCGTAACATTTGCCCAACCCAAGAAAGAAGGTGGGATGAGAGGCGACTACATTCCGAACGATGCGCCGCCCGCTACGCAGACAATGGCGGCGC
>CALCPB010000083.1 GCA_937897665.1 uncultured Halomicronema sp.
GGACAGCAGAGTAAGCAATTGACCGATCGCGTAGGGCACCACCAGATCCAACAGCTCAAAGAGGCTGCTAGCGGCAATACTAAAGACCGCGATCGCCCGGTAGTTTTTGTAGTATTTAATTACGTCTGCGAACTTAGCCATGATGCAACCATGAGTTCGATATGAATTGATCCAATATATACTACAAATACTACAAGCGCTACAACTGTTTTGCGTTCTTGCTGGTGGTGATGCGGGCAGGGGCTGCTGCAGCTTGCAGTCCTGGTCAGGGGCTTCCTGATCGGCGAGTGGCCGCACAATTACGGGCCATTAATAAAGACTCTGTAGACGAACGGCGGCTCTTCCTATGCCCTTGAGCACGATCCGGGAAGGCTAAGAGAGCAATACCGGAAAACTAAGAGTATGTGTAAATTTTGTGCTACTGCTCAATTTGCCGGAATTCCCTGTAATGATTGAGTTTGGGTAGACAGGAAAATTGTGTCTCCAGAGCCGATGGGTCTTGGTGATCGAGTTCCTGTAATCGCGATCGTCGCGACTGAATCAACCTGAGGGGCATCTCATCAGTAAGTCCGCCCTGGCTCGCGGCGGTCATACCGTTTTACCTGCCTGTCTGCTGCCTGGGCCTCATCGCTGTCATCGCGATTGCCTGCCCTCAATGCCCACCGCATCTTTTTCTATGACACTTCCTTCCCAGCCGCCTGCTAACAATCGCCCGACCTTGGGGCTCAAAGCGACCCTGGTCAGTGCTATGTTGCTGACGATTGCCACCACGGCAGTGATTGTTTATTGGCCCTGGTCGTGGATTTCCAAACGCAACATTAATGCCATTGTCGATCAAACCCACAAAGAAATTGCCGTTGGCACGTCCAAAGAAGTTGAGCGGTTGTTTACCAATGCCGAATCGGCTTTACAACTGATCGAAAGCAGCCTTAAACGCGATCTGCTGGATTTGTCGGATCCGGAAGAGCGGCAGTTTTTTCTCCTGAGCGTATTGTCTTCGACCCCAGCCTTTACCTGGGTGCAGTACGGCGATGCTAATGGCGATTTTTTCGGTGCCCAGCGCACTGATGATGACGAGGTGCGGTTTCACTGGCGCGATTGGGACACGATCAGTGAATCAACCATCGCCAGTGTCAATACCTATCGGGTCGAACAAAATAAGTTCGTCACCGTTCACCGCAAGTCCTATGAGATGGTGCCGCCGTTTTACTCCCCTGATCGTCCTTGGTATCAGGGCGCTGCTGAGTCGCCCGATCTGAAGTCTTGGACAGTATATGTCTACCGTTCGACGGGGACGCCGGGCCTCGACGTGACCAAAGCTGTCGTCGCCGATCAGACTGTGCAAGGGGTGATCGGGGTCGGCATTGAACTCAATCAGCTATCAGAGTATCTGCAGCGGTTACAGGGCGATCGCCCCGGTGAAACTTTCATCATGAACTCTCAGCAAGAGCTGATTGCTTCGACCGATCAGCGAGAAGTGATGCCGGCCCAAATCGCTGGTGCTGCCAATGCCCAGTTAACCAAGTTCAGTGAGGTGCAAAATCCACTGCTGCAATATGCGAGTGAAACGCTGCAGGAGCAAGCCTTAGATATCGCTGAATTCGATGTCTGGCAGCGGTTTATCTACACCGAACCGACATCCGGTGAGGTTTACCATATTTTTCTCAGTCCCATGGGGCAACTCGACTGGACGGTCGGCACCGTCATTCCAGAATCAACCTACACTGCCGCCATCAATCGCAACAAGCGACTCCTCTTTGCAGGGGTGTTGCTGTTTACGGGCAGTATTGCCATCATCGCTGTGGTTTTGGCAGAGCGCCTAGTGGCTCGCCCAATTTTAGGCATTGCCCATGCCGCTGCTGAAATTGAGGCCGATCGCTTTGACCCAGAGCATTTAACCCAGGCCAGCACCCGTAATGACGAAATCGGACAGCTAGCGCGAATTTTTCGCAAAATGTCCCTCGAAGTTTACGAGCGTGAGCAGCGTCTGCGTCACCAGGTACAGGAACTGCGGGTCGAAATTGATGAGACAAAACGTAATCAGCAGGTCAAAGAAATTGTCGATACTGACTTTTTTCGCGATCTCGCCATCAAGGCCAAGGCCCTGCGTAATCGCGACCAACGCT
>CALCPB010000084.1 GCA_937897665.1 uncultured Halomicronema sp.
GCACCTTCCCGCCTACATGGTGCCGACTCAATTCGTCGTGCTCGATGCTCTGCCCCTAACGCCCAATGGCAAAGTCGCTCGCAACGCCCTGCCTACACCAGACTCTCCTGAAATCAGTCACGGCTCGACGGCTCCTCGCACTCTGACTGAGGAACTACTTGCCAATATCTGGACAGCAGTGCTTGACCAGTCTCAGGTCAGTCGTGCAGACAACTTCTTTGAGTTGGGTGGGCATTCGCTGCTAGCAACGCGGGTGGTGGCCCAGGTGCGGCAGGCGTTTGGGGTGGAGCTGCCGGTGCGATCGCTGTTTGAATCGCCCACCCTATTTCAACTCGCTGCCGAAATCGACACATTGAAAGCAGGCGGCAGCCTTACCTCCCTAACACCCATTCAGCCGATTGAACGGACCGGGGCGCTACCACTTTCCGATGCGCAGCGGCGGCAGTGGGTTTTAGCGCAGTTAGAACCAGAGAGCCCGTTCTACATCATCCCGACCGCCGTGAGAGTCAAAGGAGACTTGTCAATAGACCGGCTACAACAGAGTTTGGCGCAGATGATTGAGCGTCATGAAGTGCTGCGAACCAAGTTTATCGATTGGGAGGGTCAAGCAGTGATCGCGATTCAGGCTGAAGCGGCGATCACCATTCCCGTCGTTGATCTGAGTGGGCTTGATCAGGCCCAGCAGCAGGCCCAAATTCGCGAACAGTTGCAGCGGGAAGCGCGGACGCCGTTTGATTTGAGTCAAGCGCCATTGTTGCGGATCCGGGTGCTAAGGCTTGCCGCGCTCGACCAGGTGGTGGTGCTGTGCCTGCACCACATCATTGCGGATGGCTGGTCGATGGGGATTCTCGTTCAGGAGTTGGCGCAAACTTACGATACTTCACGCTCAGGTCGAGCGGCTGAACTGCCCCCGCTACCGCTGCAGTATGTGGACTATGCGGCGTGGCAGCAGCAGCCCTTGCCACCCGCTCAACTGGATTACTGGCAACAGCAGCTCCAAGGTGCCCCCCCCTTGCTGGAACTGCCGACGGATCAGCCGCACCCTGCAGTGCAGTCTTTGGCCGGAGCCACTGCAGAGTTTCAGCTTTCTATAGAGCAAACCCAGGCGCTAGAACAGCTCAGTCAGCAGCAGGGGGTGACGCTGTTTATGACGTTGCTGGCGGCTTTTCAGGTGCTCTTGCAGCGCTACAGCGGCTGTACGGATCTGGTCATCGGCACGCCCATTGCCAACCGACCCCAGGCTGAGTTGGAAGGCTTGATTGGGATGTTTGTGAACACGCTGGTGTTGCGCACCGATTTGTCTGGCGATCCCCGCTTTGAGGAGTTGCTGAGACGGGTGCGGAAAGTGGCCCTGGATGCCTACGCTCACCAGTCTGTCCCCTTTGAGCAGGTGGTGGAAGCGCTAGCGGTGCCCCGCAGTTGGAGCCATGCCCCCCTATTTCAAGTCATGTTTGTCTTGCAAAATGCGCCGCTACCCCCGATGGCGATGGAGGGACTGGAATGGGAGCCCCTAGTTCTGGAAAGCGGGACAGCCAAGTTTGACCTTACCTTATCGATGCGGCCCACTCACGCCGGATTAAAAGGCACGTTGGAATATCGCACCGACCTGTTTGAGGCCGACACCATGCAGCGGATGGCAGGGCACTTTTGCACCTTGCTGGCCGCGATCTGTGAGCAGCCCAGCAGTCGGATCGCGGAGCTGCCGCTGCTGTCAGCAGCTGAACGCAGTCAGTTCTGGCAGTGGCAGCAGACCCAGACGGATTATCCGCGCCACTTGTGCATTCACGAACTTTTTGAGCAACAGGTGGAGAAGACACCAGCGGCCACAGCCCTCATCTTTGGGGATCAGTCCTTCACCTATCAAGCCCTGAATGAAAGTGCTAATCAGTTGGCCTGGTACTTGCGATCTCACTTCGCCGATTGCTCAGAGTCATCGCCCGTGATTGCCCCCGATATCCTGATTGGCCTGTGGGCTGAGCGCTGTCCGGCGACGATAGTCGCGATGCTGGCGATTCTCAAAGCGGGCGGTGCCTATGTGCCCCTCGACCCCACCTATCCGCCTGAGCGACTCCAGTTCATGATTAAGGATGCTGGTCTGAGTCTGGTGATTACGCCTCAGGCAATCCATCTGTCGCTGGATCAGATCGCCTGTCAGAGCCTGGCCCTGAACGCTGAGGCGGTGACCATTGCCCAGCAAAGCACCGCTAATCTACCGACCTCAACCACGGCAGAAAACCTGGCCTACGTGCTCTATACCTCCGGGTCTACGGGGCAGCCCAAGGGCGTGTGTACGCCCCATCGCGGGGTCGTGCGATTGGTCAAAGACACTGATTATGTTGAGTTTGGTCCTAGCGAGGTTTTCCTCCAGGCAGCTTCCCTGTCCTTCGATGCCTCCACCTTTGAGATTTGGGGAGCCTTGCTCAATGGCGGCCAATTGGTGCTGATGCCGACGCCCGTCCCGACTTTAGACGAGTTGGCTGAGGCGATCGCCCAGCACCAGGTCACGCCCCTGTGGCTCACTGCCGGATTGTTTCACCTGATGGTAGATGAGCAAAATGATGCTCTAAAACCTGTGCGCCAACTGTTGGCCGGGGGCGATGTGCTCTCGGGTGCCCACGTCCGCAAAGCGCTTTCCCAACTGCCGCATACCCGTTTAATCAACGGCTACGGCCCGACAGAAAACACGACCTTCAGCTGCTGCCACACCCTCACTGCCGATAGTCTGAACCACACCACGTCAGCAGACTCTCCTCCCATTGGTCGCCCCATCGCCAATACCCGGGTCTACGTGCTGGATGACACCCTCCAGCCCGTCCCGATTGGCGTGCCCGGAGAGCTGTATCTGGGCGGCGATGGCCTAGCGCGCGGCTATTTGCATCGACCCGATTTGACCGCCGAGCGGTTCGTGCCAAATCCGTTTTATGGCAAGGCAGAAGGGAATAGGGAACAGGGAATAGGAAACGAAGAACAAAGAACGAAAAACGTAGGGCTTGGCCCGTGCAAAGCAGAACAACTTCTTTACAAGACTGGCGATCGCGTCCGCACCTGCCCCGACGGCGTGATCGAATTCCTAGGTCGTCTGGACAATCAGGTGAAAATTCGCGGCTTCCGGATCGAGCTGGGCGAAATCGAAGCAGCGTTGCTGAGCCATCCTGATGTTGAGCAAGCGATCGTCAGGCCTTGGCAGGACGACACTGGCCGTCAACAGTTGGTGGCGTATGTGGTAGAGATTAGGGAACAGGGACTAGGAAACAGGGAACAGGCAGAAGCAGAGAGTGTTGAATGCTCAGTGTTGAGTTCTCAGTTCGACACCATTCAAACCTCAACACTCAACACTCAAAACTCATCCCCCCCCCAACCCCCCACACCCAAACCCCCACCACCCAACACCAAACACAACCCCAAAAAC
>CALCPB010000085.1 GCA_937897665.1 uncultured Halomicronema sp.
CACTCTCTCGCATTACAGAAATGGGCATGATTTTCGTCCCCAGTGAAGGGGGCATTAGCCATGCTGAAACAGAATACACGAGCCCTCAGGACTGCCTGAACGGCGCTACCGTCTTGCTCCATACCCTCCTGCGTCTCGATCAGCATTATCACTGCCACCGCTGCCCCGACCGGTAGTGATTCAAACGCGGCCATAAGACTGAATTTTGCAGCTTGCCTGGGTTCTCAACTTCTCAACTCCTCAGCATCAAGGCTGGTCACGGCAAACGAGCCCGCCTGGTTGGCCGTGACCAGCAGTCGGAAGTCGGAATTGAAAGGTCGGTCACACAACAACTAACGACTTCCTGCTTTTGGGTCTGAGTCGCCGTCACCGCGTAAAACAGCTAACTCCTTGTTGCCCAGCCTCTTCAGCGTTTGCTGGTGGCTGCAGAAACCGCTTGGGGAAAATGAGGAGCTGGCCATCGGCTCAAGAGCGAGGAGAACCATTAGAGCTGGCTGGCGTCGTGAGAATTAAGATAACCGACTTTATCCGTCCTAAATCCGTCCTAAAATCTGGCTTGGCCCTCAACGCCGGGCACCACCCTTGCGGTAATTTATCCGGTAGCGATAGAGCCAGACCTGTAGGATTGAGGTACCTTTATCCGTGACGTGCAGTACGGTGGTGTAGGTCGCTCGTATAGTATGACTCCTCTGACCCAGCTCTTAAAACCGGCCTATGCGCCCTTGACCTTTTCGCTGCGCGCGCTCTCGACTGCGGCCCCGCTTGTGGTTGCCGATGTCTTGGGCTTGGCGAGTGCCGTCTATGTCAGCGTGGTGGGTCGCCACGCCTTGGGGGGGCAATTTGAGCCCGCTCTGTATTGGCGCCTTTGGCCCCTGCTCGGCATGGTCGTGGCTATTTATTTTTTGGCTAAGCTCTATCCGGCTGTTGGCCTCAGCCCTGTGGAAGAACTGCGGCGACTCTGCCTCTCCACTACCCTATTTTATTTGGCACTAGCTGCCGTTATCTTTTTGTTTCGGGAAGGCACCACTTATTCGCGAGCGATCTTCTTAGTCGCTTGGCCCCTCTCGATGGCAGGTGTTTGGCTGGCCCGTATCGCCATGCGTCGCCTGGTAGCCCCCTGCTCTTGGTGGGGGTTTCCGGTCGTGGTGATGGGCGCAGGCCGCACCGGTGAGTTAGTCATTCGGACGCTGAAGCGACAGCCGGGTCTGGGGTTTAAGCCCGTTGCCGTGTTAGACGATGATCCCAAGAAACAGGGCTCTGTAGAGTCAGTACCGGTGGTGGGGCGGCTCTCGGTGGCGCCCTATGTAGCCCGCGATCGCCATGTCAGCTATGCGATCGTCGCCATGCCTGGTGTGCCCCGCGACAAGCTATTAGCGATTTTGGAACGCTATGGTCACACCTTTCCCCATTTACTGGTCATTCCCGACCTGTTTGGGTTTGCCAGCTTATGGGTCAGCGCCACCGACATGGGCGGCATTTTAGGGCTTGAAATTCGACAGCGTCTGCTGCTACCAGGGCCCCGCTTTACCAAAAGCATTTTGGACTGCTGTTTAACGATTTTGCTCGGTCTGTTTGCCCTGCCGCTGTTTCTGCTCATTATGGTGGTGGTCAAGCTTGATTCACCGGGGCCAATCTTCTATGGCCAACACCGCCTCGGTCGCGGCGCTCGCCCCTTTAAAGCCTGGAAATTTCGCTCAATGGTGACCAATGCTGATGAGGTTTTGCAACACCACCTGATTGAAAATCACCTTTATCGAGAAGAATGGGAAAAGGAGCGCAAGCTCAAAAGCGACCCTCGCATTACACAGGTTGGTCGCCTGCTCAGACGCACCAGTTTAGACGAGCTGCCCCAACTGTGGAATGTTTTGCGCGGTGAGATGAGTCTGGTCGGACCGCGCCCCATTGTGGATGCCGAAGTGGCGCACTATGCCGACAAGTTCGAACTTTATAAGCGAGTACCGCCGGGAATTACTGGGCTGTGGCAAGTTTCTGGCAGAAATGACGTCACTTATTCAGAGCGGGTCAACTTGGATGCTTACTACGTCAGAAATTGGTCTGTCTGGTTAGATATTTATATTTTACTGAGAACTATCTGGGTGGTATTGATCGGAGATGGCGCATACTGATGCACGATCGCAGTGGTTAGATCAAGGGCCGGCACTCTGGAATGGCTTGCTGCCGATGTGCCTATTGCTGTTGCCCTACCCGTATTCGATGTTTGTGGGGCTGGTCGGCTTCTTGGCCTTGACGCTGTGGCAAAGTTACTTTTATCCTGGCACGGTGCTCAAGCTGTTGTCTGACAGTGGCTTCATTGCGGTGGGTCTATTGCTCATTGTCAGTGCTGGCTTTGCGACGTTTCGAGGCGAAGCCTATTTGCAGCTCGCTCACTTTCTGCCTTTTTTCTGGTTTTGGGCTGTCTTGACGCTCTATCTCAAGCAGACCGCTGAACCGTGGCTGCAGATTTATCGGTGGGCGCTAATACTCGTGCTGACGACCCTACCGATCAACCTCATCGGCATCGTTGAATACGCCCTCAAGATCAATCATCCGGGGATTTTAGCGGCTTATCTACCCTGGGTCGATTGGCTCTATCTCGGCGATCTACATGTGCCCCGCGCCTTCTCCGTGTTTGATTATCCCAACACGTTAGCCAGCTATCTCGTGATGATCTTGGGCCTCAACCTGGGCCTGATCTTTGCGGGCCAGCGCCCCCTCAAGAAGGCTAAACAGCCGCTGTGGTTTCGTTATGCTCTGGGGGCCAATCTGCTACTCACGCTGATGTGCCTATTTGCTTCGGGCTCGCGCAATGGGTATTTAGTCGCAATTGTGCTGTTGCTGGTCGGCTTTGTGGGGGCGCGCACGAATCGGTGGGTCAGATTGCTTGGCCTCGCTGGTTTCACTATTATCGTTTTTACGACCCTGCGCTTTGGCCTGGCCGGGCGCGCGCTCTCGTGGAGCTGGGTGACCGATGACCCCCGCGTCCACGTCTGGGGTTTAGCGATGCAAATGATTCGCGATCGCCCTCTAGTGGGTTATGGCTTAGGTAACTACAAGCTGCTCTACAACGGCGAAGTCCCCGGCTACAGCTACATTGCCCATGCCCACAGCTTCTGGTTGACGTTGGCCTCAGAGGCGGGGTTGCCAGTCATGCTGTTATTTACCGCAGCAGTCGGCCTGATTGTATATCGAGGCTACCGAGCGCTGCTCAGCGTAAAAGGGCACCCGTCGTGTTACAGCGTGTTCATGGGCTACCATCTCAGCTTTTTAGCTATCTTGCTCTTCTCGCTGGTCGATATCACGCTGTTTGAAGCGCGCGTCAACCTCCTCGCCTGGCTCAGCTTAGCGGTCATTGGCGTTGGCCCAGAGCTCAGCCACGCCCTCAAGCGTCAACCCTAGAGGCTGTCATCCTTTAGCGGCTGAGTCCTGAGTCGCGACAGCCTTTTGACCCGCACAAACGCCTCCCGCGTACTGCTTGACCCGCCAAAATCAAAACAGTAGCTAGCTAGTCGAGCGCAATTACATCGACCCAGTCGCGAAAGGCGGCATCGCGATTTTCGACAATGGCGGTCAGTGTCGTCTGCAGCTGTTGCGTCAGGGGGCGTTCTGCTGGCAGCACGTAGTTCTCGATCTGCTGGACGGGCGCAATCCGCGCGGCGGTGCCACATAAAAACACCTCGTCAGCAATCAGCAGTTCCGAGCGATCGACCGGACGTTCGACCACTGGCATGTTCAGGTTACGAGCAATCTGCATCACGCTATCGCGGGTGATTCCTTCCAAAATGTCTTGATCAGTTCCTGGGGTAATGAGCTGTCCCTGCCGCACCAGAAAAATGTTCATCCCAGAAGCCTCGCTTACTTTACCCTGGGCGTTGAGCATGATGGCTTCATCAAAGCCCGACTGTCGGGCTTCCGTTTTCGCCAGGTATGAGTTGATGTAGCTGCCAGTGATCTTACCGCGCAGCGGCAGATTCAAATCTGATGGACGCTGCCAAGAGCTAATGCGGCAAGTAATGCCGTGGGGCGAGAGGTAGTCGCCGAGCGGCAGGCCATAGACGGCAAAGTCATGCTCAACATCATGCAGGCGCGGCGCAATACCCAAGTCAGAGGTGTAAACCAACGGACGAATATAAAACGGCTCTTGCGGGCGATTTTGTTTAATGAACTCCACCAAAACCGTTTTGATTTCACTGGCCGGCAAATCAAAGTGTAAAAAGCGAGCACTCTGACTTAGTCGCTGGCAGTGCCTTTCTAACCGAAAGAGCAGAATTTGGCTGGGATCGGTCGGATTGGGTAGCCCCCGCATGCCCCCAAACGCCCCGGTACCGTAGTGCAAGGCATGGGTAGCCACCGAGAGAGTGGCTTCGGCAAAGGGACAAAATTGCTTTTGAAAATAGGCGATCGGTAGAAACTTGGGCATCAGTCGTCTCTAATATCGGTCAGTAGTGACAGTATTGTCCTAAAAAACGCCAGTTTAGGAAACGTGTCCCCAAACCGCACGCCGGTATGAACGGTCAGCGATCAGTCTCAGTAAGGCGGGGGCACGAATATCTGGATTTTTGGCGTCGCGCCAGAGAAAGGCGCTTTAGCATAGCCCAAAATCCGTTTTAAGGCGGCAAAGTTATGCGCAATTTTGTTGAAATTGGGTGAGTAGGGCGGTAGAACTAACACTTGATGATCCGCGGCTGCCGCGATTTCAATGACCACCTCAGGCTCATGAAAACAGACATTATTCAAAATCAGCAAGGCCGACGGTGGCAAGATGGGACAGAGCAGCTCTCTCAGTCAGGTTTTAGAGACGATCGCCGTGATGCTGCCAGAGACCATCACTGGGGCGAAAAACTCGTGGGCATTCCGGGCGACCAATAGATTCTGGCGAGGTCATCGTTGACTCAAC
>CALCPB010000086.1 GCA_937897665.1 uncultured Halomicronema sp.
GGGGAAATTGTGCTGCTTACTGGCCCCTCTGGTAGCGGCAAGACGACCTTGCTAACGCTGATGGGGGCACTGCGATCGGTGCAGGAGGGCAGCCTCCAGATTCTCAATCAAGAGCTGAAAGGCGCGAAGAAACGGCGGCTGGTCAAGCTGCGTAATCAAATTGGCTTCATCTTTCAGTCCCATAACCTACTGGATTGTTTGACGGCGGCAGAAAATGTGGAGATGGCGCTGAAGCTGCATAAGATTTCCCAATCAGAGCGGCGATCGCGATCTCACGCCATGCTGTCGGCAGTAGGACTTGGGGAACACAGCCACAAGCATACTGACAAGCTATCTGGGGGACAAAAACAGCGGGTCGCGATCGCCCGTGACCTCGTTTCAGAGCCCAAAATCGTGCTAGCGGACGAACCGCCCGCATCCCTCGACAGTCACTCCGGTCGCGACGTGGTCACCCTGATTCAGCAACTCGCTCACCACCAGCACTGCACTGTCTTGCTGGTCACCCATGACAACCGCATTCTCGACATCGCCGAGCGTCATCTGCACATTGAGGACGGTCAATTGTGCGCCTAATCCAAATAAATCGCCTTCAGAAGCAGCGTTTAAGGACTAAAGTCATTCTTATTCAGGCGAGGGGGCAATGGGTAGGGTAAACCAGAAGGTCGTACCCTGGTTAGCGTCACTTTCGACGTCGATGTGTCCTCCGTGGGCTTCAATGATTTGCTTGCAAATATTAAGCCCTAGGCCCAGATGTAGCGACTGTTGACGATCGCGCCCTCGACTGTAACGATCAAAAATCCACTGGTTTGGGGCCGTCTGAATCTGTTGATTTGGGGTTGGCTGTGGGCGATCGCTTGTCAGCTCACGAATGCCCTCCCCGTTATCACTGACGGTGCAGCACAGATAGTCGCCTTGCTGACTGGCGTTGAGCGTTACGCATAATCCAGGTGGGTTGTACTGCAAAGCATTGGCAATCAGATTGTCGTAAACGCGATGCAGCTGTAGCGCATCGGCACTGACAAGTGGCAAATCAGCAGGCAATGAAACCACCATCTGGCCTTGCGCCTGTTTGAGCCGCAGCTCAAAATCCTCGGTAATGTCCTTGACCAAATTGTTCAGACTGAGCGATCGTAGCTGTAATGAAACGCCATTCAGGTTTTGACCATGCACCTCTAACAGCGAATTGATCAGCTGCAGCTGCTGTTCTTGACTTCTCGCCATGCGAGTAATCACGGCGCGATCGAGAGAAACTTTCTCGCCTCCCAATAGCAAATTGTTCAACAGCATTAGCGTTCCCGTCACCGGATTCCGCAAGTCGTGTGACACCGCATGAAGCAAGAGCTGCTGCTGTCGCCGCGACTCAAACTCTGAGATCTGCAGCCGCTCGTAGACCCATACGCCGATATTGCAAATCACACAAACCCAAGCTAAGTTGGCAAAAGTAGCCCAAATAAAAATGCTGTCAAAAGTCGCAATATCGCCCACATGAGTAATCCCTAGCAGCGGCAGCACAACGCCAAAGTAGATCACCGGCAGCGCCTGAGACAGCAGATGCAGCCGCCAGCGCAGCGGCAGCAGCACCGCCAGGGCTAAGAAAACCATTGGCGCTGGCTCAGCCGGGATGTGATAAAACGTGCCGACGATTTGATTCGAAAAGCCATTTACCGAGCAGGCCAATATCAAGAACAGAACTGTCGGATGGCGACGTCCCCACTGGGTTTTATGCAGCAGCAAACACAGCACCATCAGCACTGTAGTCACGAAAAAGTTCGTAATCGCGGCGCCTTTCAGCTGGTGAACAACTGCAGCAGCATTATCGGTGAGGCCGGACAGGCTTTCAGCGACTTGGTCGCCATGAAAAGCAAAAAGGTATGGTACGTAGCTGCCGGCAATTAAATGACAGCCCAGCGCGACCCAAAGGCCAAAACCAAGCCGCTGATATAAAAATGTCTGCCGCCATTTGAGATAGTCACTTGATTGGTTAAGCGATAGATGCTGCCGCAGTTGAGTCCAGCGTCTACTAAGCTGCCGCCCAGATATCTTGAGAAATGTCGGATCAAAGGCCATAAAATCAATGCTCCGCATTCTGCCCTAGCAGACCGAAATTTGGTTTGAACATCTCCAGTCATTACAAGCCGCCCGCAGCAGGACTTTCAGTTCTACCGTCATTCCTTATGTAGAAACGCCCGCAAGACTGGGACCCAAACATCATGCCATTGGATCAATCGGCAGCGTAAACCAAAACGGGGTGCTCTGTTGAGTCTCTCTCAACGCCGATTTGCCCACGGCAGGCTTCAAGTGCTGGCAAATGTTAAGCCCTAGGCCCAGGTGCAGCGGTTGGTCATGATTGCGCCCCCGACTGTAGCGATCAAGGCTTCACTAGTCGGGGGCGGGCTGAGGCGATTGAGTTGAAGTTTGACTGTAGGCGATCGCTTACACGCAGCGAATCCTTAAGGTGAGTACGGCGGCTCAGTCGCCATCGAGGTTGCCATGGCGATCGCGGCTTCTGGCGAAAAGATTGCTTGACGATAGCTCAAAACGTAAAGCGAATCATCTTGCATCCACTGCAGCGAGGCCATGCCTCCCCGTTCCCAAAAATGCGCTTGCACACCGTCTACCAGCTCTAGCGATTGCGATGGGTGCGCACCGATGAAAGGCCACAGGGGGGGTGCTTCTGATTCTGCTGCGACGACAAGTGCAGTGCACTCTATCTCCTCACAGCCAGGTTCAGTATTAAGAAAAAGTATCCCGGCTTCCGGCATGATCGACGGATACAGCTCTACATCGGTCGGCACCGTTGCAGGCAGACGCAAAGGGGGGTGAGTCGGATTCTCGGTCAGGATGTCATCGAGAATGGGCTCAAACACGGGAGCCGGAGCGGCCAGGGCGGCAGTTGTTACGAGCGCACTGCTCACGCCCAATCCCAAACTCGTCATGAACTTAAGTGCAGACATGCAATAAACCCTCATGGGAAAAATACAGGTTCAGTCTGCCTTGAGATACTGTCACACCACATCACCCAGATGAGCTTAGGCGGTTCACCCAAGCGGGTTTTTAGAGATACCTACCTGGGTGAGCCGTCGGAGAAAATCGATCTGGTTTTCCCCTTGAGTTTCCAAAATTGATGTGTCGTCAAGCGTTCTCGTTAAACTCGCGTCATTGCCTTGATGGCGTGTTTTCAGTACCTATCTTTATTCAACAATTGAGGCGGTTGCTCAAAATCTGGCAGGCTCGTATAAATGGTCTCTAAATTCATGACTCGGTCTTCCAAAGCCTTTAGGGCCAGCGTCTCTTCTCTGCGGCGCTGCTCCGGTGCTAGCCAGACTGCGGCGGTGCCACTAGTAGCACCCAGCATCACCAAAATCGGGAGTATCGGTCCACTTTTCGCCACTGCGGTTAACGGAATACACAGGGCAAACAGGCCCACAGCAGAGCTCCAAATCACCGCTGTTGCTCGATTCTTGGAATTAGATTTGGCAGATTTTTGTCCCATTTGCATCCTTATTGAGTATTTTGTTTGTTCTTTAGCGCAAGCAGCTTAAGAATGACCGAGTCGTCTTGAAGCGTGGCTAAATTGTGTAGAAGCTGCCAGCGGCAGGGTAAACCAGAAGGTGGTGCCCTGGTCTAACTGACTCTCCACCCCGATTTGGCCTCCGTGAGCTTCGACAATCTGCCGACAAATATACAGACCCAGCCCCAAGTGCAGAGGTTGGCGACGGCTGAGGCCACGAGTGTAGCGATCGAATAGCCCCTGGTTGGAATCTGGCGAGGTGGGTTGATTTGAGGGAAATTGCAGGCGATCGCCCGGCAGCTCACTGATGCCCTGACCATCATCGCTGACCGTACAGTGCAAGTATTGGCCGCGCAGACTGGCATTGAGGGTGACACAGACCCCAGAGCGGTTGTACTGAAAAGCATTGGAGATGAGGTTGTCGTAGACCCGCTGTAGCTGCAGTGCATCGGCCCTGACGCGGGGTAGACCCGCCGGGATCAAGACCACGCTGAGCCCTTGCACCTGCTTTAACCCCAGGTAAAAATCGGCCGTGATCTCTTTGACCAAGTCGTGCAGGCTAACAGGTTGCAACTGCAGTGAGACCCCGCTCAGTTCTTGCGTATGCGCCTCTAACAGAGAATTAATCAGCTGTAGCTGCTGCTCATGGCTTTTGGCCATGCGGGTAATCACACTGCGATCGAGGGTGACTTTTCCCTCGCCTGGCAGCAGGCTATTCAATAGCATCAGCGTACCGGTGACCGGATTCCGCAGATCGTGAGATACCGCATGCAGAAATAGCTGCAGCTGTTGCCGAAGCTCAAACTCTCGAATCAACAGTCGCTCATAAAGGTAGACCCCGAGGTCGGCAATGCCAAAGCTGATCAGGGCGAGCAAGAGCACCATGATATAGGCCGGCAGCTGCAGCGCTTGAGGCAGCTCCGGCGCGTCAAAACCCAGCACCAACATCGAAACGCTGATCAAACTGAGAAACCCGACCTGAGAGATCACGTGCCACTGCCACTGCACCGGAATCATGGTCGCCTGAATCAAAAAAAAGAGGCTCCACCCGGCAAAATCCAGACTCGTTTCACCCGCTAGCAGGTGATGAATCTGGGGAATCACCATAACTGCGCCTGAATAGCCCCAAAAAGCCAAGCGCGTTTGGGCTAATGACAGTGACTTCGATGAGAGAAAGATCAAACCCAGCCAGATGCCTAGCAGTCTTGACGCGGCCATGCACAGAGAGGCCACTATCTCGTAACGGCTGAGCATCAGCTCTTCCTGGCCGGTGCGGCCGATCGCCGGCACAATCAGCCCAAAGGTGAGAAGCACTAAAACCAGGAGAAAAATACCGGCAACCCAAAGACCCAGCCGCAGTCGCTCTTGGATAAAGCGATGTCGCCAAGCGCGATACGCGGCCGAAGGAGGGGGAGCCTGCTGCAATTGGTGGATGTATTGTTGCCAGTTTTGGAATAGTTTAGGAATGAAGAACAGGCCCATGGCTCATCGCAAAAGCTGACAACAGCAGGTCGTTTATCTACAGTTTATAAAAGGATTAACCGGTTGTAATCCTGCCGCTAGGATCACCCAACTGGGTGATTAATCTCCCCTAAACGGTCACCCAGCTGTAGGTAGAACAGACCCGTGGCCCCGACCTACAGTGAAAACTTGGTGGGGCGAATCGCTTCCTTGGGTACCACACCTAGCTCCTTCAGTACTTCGCCCCCTTTACTGATAGAGGATTCAAGCTATGAAAACAGCTGTACAAACTAATTTGTCACTTTTAGATCGTTTGGAAAAGGTGCTGCCCCATGACTTGGCGAATGCGAAAGACTTAATCTCGAATAACTTTGTCTGGCACTACTTCAACCCGAGTCTGCCAGAGATCGCCGGTGACTATGTGGGACTCAGCGGTCTACAGGCATTTTTTCAAAAACTGGGTGCCCTGACCAATGGCACCTTTCGGGTCTCGCCTCTCAAAGTCATTCCCGTGGGGGAAGAGCTGGTGGTCGTCCACGCCAATCCGAGCATGTCATTTGCCGATGAATCGTTTGAGTTAGATGCCGTGGTGGTCTGGCGCATCGTGAGCGATCGCATCATCGAAGCCTGGGATATTCCAGCGGTCTACACACTGCGACCGCCCACCCCATCCGATCACTCAAAGAGGTTGCGTAGCCACCTGCAATGACCCACATCGGCATCCTCTGCCCCACCCTCACGGGGCATCTCAATCCGATGATTGCCTTGGGGGGGGAACTGCAACGGCGATCGCACCGCGTTACCGTGGTGGGCCTAATCGATGGCAAAGCCAAAGTGCTGGCGGCGGGGCTGGAGTTTCTTGCAATCGGCACCACTGAGTTTCCCGAGGGCTCGACCCCACAGTCGCTGCACCAATTGGGCGAACTGAGTGGCATCGCCGCGCTGCGCTATTCGCTCGCGTTGGTCAAACGGGCTACCGCCGTCCTTTTGGCCGAAGGGCCAGCTGCCCTCAAAACGGCAGGGGTCGATTGCCTACTCATTGACCAAGCCTTGCATGGCGGTTCGACCGTGGCTCAAGTGCTGAACTTGCCTTTCATTACTGTCTGCTGTGCTCTGATGTTAAATCCTGAGCCTGACGTGCCGCCTTTTTTTACCCCTTGGCACTACGGTTCGGCGGGCTGGGCCCGGCTGCGCAACCAAGCCGGTTATCAGCTGCTGGCCCTCCTGGCGAATAGCAGTATGCGGCAGATTGCCGACTATCGGCAGCGGTGGCACCTACCCCCGCTGCGATCGCAAAACGATGCCTATTCAGAGCTGGCTCAGATTTGCCAGCAACCGGCTGAGTTTGCGTTTCCTCGACAGTTTTTACCCGCCTGTTTTCACTTCACAGGGCCTTATGTCAATCCCACCAGTCGCGAGTCAGCGCCTTTTCCCTTTGAGCAGCTGACTGGGCAACCGCTAATTTATGCGTCTTTAGGGACACTGCAAAATCGACTGTTATGGCTGTTTGAGGCGATCGCGGCGGCCTGTCAAGGTCTTGATGTGCAGTTGGTCATAGCGCTGGGGGGTGGGGCTCAACCCGAGTCACTGCCTACCTTACCCGGCTCGCCGCTAGTAGTCGGCTATGCGCCCCAACTCAAACTTTTGCAAAAGGCGGCGCTGACCATTACCCACGCTGGCATGAACACCGTGCTGGAATCCTTGAGTAACGGCGTCCCCTTGGTGGCGATTCCCATTACCAACGATCAGCCTGGCGTCGCCGCCCGCATCGCCTGGACTGGCACGGGAGAGTTCATTTTGCCCAACCAGTTGACCGTGCCGAAGCTGCGTCGCAAAATTTGCCAGGTCTTGACCCAAACCTCGTATCGCCAGAACGCGGTGCGTCTGCAGCAAGCGATTCAAGCCAGTGGGGGAGCCCCACAAGCCGCCGATATCATCGAGCAGGTGATATCGACGGGCCAACCCGTTCTCACTGCCCGACCACACGCTCAACGATGAAAATTTACGCAGCCCGCCCGCCGCAAAAACTATCATTTTTCTACTGGATTCACAACGGACATTGCCACACGGATTAACCCCGGTGAGCCAGCGATCAGCGGAATGCTTTTGACCCATGAAGATTAAGAACACTGACGGCACTGAAACGGTCTACTCAACCCTTGGCGACGCAGCCAATGAAGCCATGGTGCTGCTCCATGGCATTGGTGCTGACCGCACGATGTGGCACTTCCAGATGGAGGCATTTACCGGCAACGGCTTTTATGTAATAGCACCAGACTTACTCGGCCATGGACAATCCTCAAAAGTGAAGCACCTGGAACTGCAAGACTGGGAGAATCAGATTCTCGATTTACTCAGAGCGCACCAGCGAGAGACCGGCATTTTAGTGGGCGTGAGTATGGGCGGTGTCATCGCTCAATCGTTTGCGGTTAATCATCCTGAGATGGTCAGTCAGCTGGTTGTCTCAGATACCTTTGCCGAGTTAAAAACGCCTCTAGAGCGGGCCTTGGGACTATCGCAGATAATTGGCTTTTGGTTATTTAAACTCTTAGGGCCAGCGGTAATGGCCAAGGGGATGGCATCGGCTTATCAGGCTCCGTTTGCTCAACCGGCTAAAGACTACTTTTCTCAGATGGCTTTAGAAGCCGATTTTGAGCAGCTCATACTAGCGCGTCGAGCGATTAATCGGATCGATATCGTTGAGCAGTTGAAGAAGCTTAAGCCCCCAACTTTAGTGATGGTAGGCGATCAGTTTGGTGACTTTTTCATAGCGATTAATCGAAAAATCGCCAATGCCGTAGAGGGTGCTAGGTTTGTTGTTCTCCATGAGGCGATGGATCCTTCCAATCTCATCAATCCAGCTAGCTTCAATCGCGAAACACTGAAGTTTTTGCATGAACAGCCACCAGCTTTATAAGGCTCGGCGATAGAACTCATCAATGGAGACAAAATATGATCAAAATACGGCCTTACGACCCTGCTGACTGGTCGCGACTATGCGAAATCCATGATACTTCACGTCTTGACGAGCTGGGTTTATCTGTCGGTACCGATGCCTTTCTGACCCTTGAGCAAACTGCTGAGAATGAAGGCCTTTTTGATGACAAGCTCTTTGTCGCAGAAGTCGATCATGTTGTGCAGGGATTTATTGCCTACAGCGATGAAGAATTAGCTTGGCTTTATGTGGACCCCAAGTTTTATAGAAAAGGGGTGGGGCGGGCATTAGTCCGCCAGGCTGTTGCCGACTCAGCCCCCACAATAGAAATTGAACTACTGGAAGGCAACACACCCGCTCTAGAGCTTTATCTTTCTGAAGGCTTCAAGGTGATCAAACGCATTGAAGGTCAGCTCGAAGGAAATGAAGGGTTTGCGGCGGTCGGTCTGGTTTTGAGACAGGATTCTTCAGCTAAGCGCTCAGTTCTAGCAGGGTTTGACAGTGCC
>CALCPB010000087.1 GCA_937897665.1 uncultured Halomicronema sp.
TGATGTTCGCTAGCCACAGGATGCTCCTCAAGGCACTCATGAAGCAATCGTTCGGACTGACTTAGAGGGCCAAAGGGTGGCGGCAGTCACTCCCAGGGGAGAATCTCGGGACGAGAATGCTCTCAGGGTACAAGCCTTTAAAAGCGGTGGCCAAATCCTCCAGAAAAACTCTTAATTTCGTTCACATTGCCAAAGTTCACCCTATAATCGCGGCAGTTTACGGCGGTTGGGCGGCTGCTAGTGGGCCAGGGGGCGATCGCGGCGACATAGAGCGATTCCTCCGATGCTCTTAACCCATGACTGGTTCTCGTAGGCATTCATCGTCCGCAATTGAGAGCCGAGATCAGGCGTTATTGATCGAGCACTGGGATTCAGACGTGATAACAGTGGTATGAGACAGCGGGTATATCCTAAGCAGGCAAAAAAGTTTCGGCCCCCGTTGTGGCTGATTTTGGGGGGCATGGCTGGGGCTGCCTTTGGGGTGGGCATGAGCGCTTATCTGGTGATAGAAGCCCCAGCCCGCCGCGTTAGCCAACCGACCTGCACGGGGCAACGGCGACCCATTTCGAAGGCGTTAGCCGCGATCACCGGTGAGCAGCCCCCCTGCACAGCGTCACTGATCGTAGAACCGCTGGCATCCCAGCCTTTACAGTCAGCGGCGGCGGTGGCTCACAGCCTCGACTTTTTGGCGATCGCCCGTGATTACGATCAGCTTCGCTACACGGCGACAGCGCAGCCACCGTTTAGAAGCAGTTCGCTACCGGGCCAGTCGCCCAGTCTGGACGAGATTGTGGCAGGCATTCTCGACCTATTCGCCCAGCACAACCAGCCAACGGCAGCAGTTTCGATCAGTTTGGTGGATTTGACTGACCACTGTTGCGACTATGGCCACTATCAAGATCAGCAGCGACGATATCCGGCCAGCGTGGTCAAGCTGTTTTGGCTCGTCGCTTTATATGGCCAGTACGATACGGGTGACCTGCAGCCAGAGGTCGATCTCATTGCCGATGATGAGGCATTGATGGCCCACTACTCTAACAACGGGGCCTCTAGCCGAGTATTAGACGTGCTCACCCAAACGACCTCGGGGGAAAGTTTAGACGACGCCAGCCTGGCTGAATGGAGCACTGCCAGAAATACCGTCAACGAATATTTCACACTGGCCAACTATGGCGATGTCAATCTCGCCCACAAGACATTTCCCATTCCCGATCTGGCGCTTGATCAGCGCACCGGCAGAGACCTACAGTTAGCTACCGGTGCGGCCGCGACCGCTGTCCCAACGCTCACTGAGCGCAACTATCTGACCACAAGGGATACGGCCCGGCTACTTTACGAAATTGAGATGGGTCAAGCCATTTCACCGGCCTACAGCGATCGCATCAAGGCGCATTTACAGCACAGTACCGATCCTGCTGTTTGGCAAGCTGAGTCCGAAAATGCCATCGAAGGGTTTTTAGGCGAATATCTGCCCCCAGACACCCAGCTGTATACCAAACTGGGCTTTACCTTTGATGATGGTCGTCAAGAGGCGGCGATTATCGCGACGCCCGATGGCCAGACTCGGTTCATCTTAGTGGTGTTTGCCTATGATGCCATTTACTCCGCCGACAGCGAAATTTTCCCGAAGATTGGGCGCTATGTTTACGACCAGATGCATCACCGCCAAGCAGCCCAACCCAGCCCCTAAACGTCACTGATCGGTCGGTTAATCATCCCTTGGCAGATCTTCTGGCCCCAGCTCCGGCGGGAGCGTGTCTAACAAGTTTTTCTTAGACTGTTTGAGCTGCTTCCAGAGCTGTTTGATTTCTGTATAGGCCTCCTCAGAGCTGATTTTGCCTCCCGTTTCCAGGTTGCAAATGTAAGAGATGCGCTGAGCGAATTCTTGCAAGTTCGCGTTGAACGTGAGGTTGGGCAGGGTTGGCTTTCCCCAATAGGAGCTACGAGGGGTCAGAAAGTTGTCCTTTGGGTCAGGATTTTCAGCCATATCACGTCTTGATAAAGGGGCATACCGTTGCGAGCGAACACTGTACTTAGAATAAAGGGAGTCTGACAAAGCTGCTGGCTTTGTTCCTTAAGGTGTGAGCCCGCTGCAAAAGCTCTTCGTCAACAGATAATACCGACCCGTGCTTCATTTAATGGCATCCTGCCGAATCACGGTCAGGTTAAGACGTTGGTAAATCTTTGCATTTGATTCACTACTCAACTGCCAGCCGCGATCGCACCTGGGCGATCGCCGTTTCTACCGTGTCGGCGGTGAGCACTGTCTCTGCGGTCAACGCCTGTAAGGTGGCCTGCAACTCAGTGGCCCCCAACATCAAAATCAGGGGGCGATTGAGCTTGAGCGCCAGGGCAATTTCCGACAGAGTACCCGCGCCTAACCCACAGGCAATCACCACGCGACTAGATAACACCACGATGACATTTCGACCGTTGCCCATGCCGGTGATGATGGGAATATCAACAGCTGCTGACATCTGCTCAGTGGTTGCATCGGGCAAAATGCCGACGACCCAGCCCTGGGCCGCCTGCGCCCCCTGACTGGCCGCGGCCATCACTCCCGCCGCGCGTCCGCCCGTCACAAGGCCCCAGCCCTGTTGCGCGATCGCCGCGCCCAACGCCGACGCGGTGGCGATTTCGGTAGCGGTGGCCGATTCGCCGGGGCCAATGATGCCAATTAAGATCCGTGTCAATGGCTACGCTTGTCATGACTGAGGGCATTGTAGACTGCTCGCCAAAGCCAATCTAGAGTGATGGAAATTAACGGGCCAGCGCTTGAGTGTGCCGGGAACAGTTTAATTTTGGCAACAAAATTTGACACTTTGCCCCCTCTCAAAGCCTGGGCTTGTCCCTTAGATTAGAGCAACGCTCTGCATACAAATTGGCGTTTGTTTATACATTGGGTGCCATTGTTTCGATGCGCCAGCGCTCACGATTTTTGCTTAAAAAACTGATTCATCACGGGCTCCGGGGCTTGACAGCCAGTGTTCTGAGTGGCGGCGCGATCGCCCTCAGTGCTCTGCCCAGCAATGCGATCAATGAAATCGCCGTTAAGTTTGGTCCCACTCAGACCACACTGCACATCAGCGATTTAGAAGCCTTCGCTCAAACGGGCCAGGTGCCGACGGGGCTGCAGCACTATCAAGCAGCCTTGACCCCCACCGTGCAACAGGCCCTCAACAACCATCTCAACGTTGAGCCCAGTATTCGCGATCGCTTCGTTCAAGACTTAATGGATGGCGAAAACGGTCGGCCTTTTGTCGCCATGCTGGAGCGGGTGGCCCCCAGCCTCACCCCAGAAATCATTCAAACGGCCCTGCAGACGGCTGAAACCAGTGATGCTGGGGTCACTGCTATCACATTGCTGCAGTCACTCCCCGGCGATACGCTCAATATAGATGGCATGGCTCTGCTGCGCCTCCTCTCACAGTTAGGGTTGTCTCACCTGGAGCAAACCGCATTGGGGCAAGTGTTAGATCGAGAACTCAATACCCCCTCAATGGGGGCGCTGTCACCCCGCTTTGATCCCTCTGTATCGGGTTCCCAAGACTTTGAACGCTGGTCAGTGTCCTTTCGCGATCACGATCGCGATCGGGTCATCCCCGTTGACCTCTATTGGTCTGAAAATTCCCTTGGCCCCACGGTGGTGCTGTCCCACGGGTTCGGGGCTGATCGCCATTTCTTAGACTATTTAGCCCAGCATTTGGCGTCTCACGGGCTGACCGTGGTGGCGTTAGAACATCCTGGTAGCAATGTCGATGCGCTGATCAAAGCGGAAGGCCCGCTGCTGCCCGCAGAGGAATTTATCGAGCGGCCGCGCGATGTGAGCTTTATTCTCGATCGCTTAGCCGATCTCAATCAGCATTCGTTTTTTCTGCGCGGTCATCTGCAGACAGAGGCAGTCACCCTGGTGGGGCATTCGCTCGGGGGCTACACCGGTTTGGTTTTAGCCGGTGGCACGGTTGACCCGATTGCGCTCGGCAAGTTTTGTGTCGGCCTTGAGGTCGGCGCTTCTTCGCCTGCCGACTGGTTTCAATGTGCGGCAACGGAGGCGACGCTACCGCCTGAGCGGCTGGCAGATCCGCGCATTAATCAGCTCGTGCTGATGAATCCGTTGGCGGGGCATATCTTTGGCGACCAGGGTTTGCGACCCGTGAACGTGCCGGCGCTTGTGGTGACGAGCACCCATGACGGCATTGCCTCAGTGTCTGACCAGCAGCTGCGACCGTTTAATCAATTAACCGGGCCGCGATCGCTCGTTGCCATTATTGGGGGTACCCATCTGAGTGTGGGGGATCCGGCCAACCTGAATCCGGCCCTGACGCAGGTGCCCTTTATGTCTGAGCGCCCCGAAGATGAAACTTTGCAGCTACGGCAATATCTCAATGGCACGGTGCTGAGCTTTATCATGCAGCAAACTGACCAAGCAGAAAAATATCAGGCTTTTCTCAGTTCTGACTATGCGGCCATCTTTTCGACGGCGGCGCTCCCCATTCGCTACGCCGCGCGCCTGCCCCCCAGCACTGATAGCTGGTTGGCCAACCGCGATCCGCGCACCCGCCGCCTGACTCCCACCGTTTAGTGCCTCGCCTCGCTGCTGCATTTAGAACTCATCGGGGCCCGCCATCAGATTGCCAATTTGAGACGAGAAACCATCGCTCAGTGGCCCCTGCAACCGATCGATTTAGCGGCTCGGCTCGGCCCGCGATCGCCCATCATTTATCAGGCTGTTGACGGCAACTCTACTCGTGAGTCTTCCCGTCCGGCAGAATAGCCCCCGTCAGCACCGCATTCCGCAAGTTGACATACTCCATGCTGGCGTTGATCATCACGGCCTCGTTCAGCGTGGCCCCGCTCAGGTTTGACCAACTCAACTTCGCCCGATAGAACGTCGCCCCGCGTAGTTCCGCCCCGCGCAGCGAGCTCCAGCTCAAATTTGCCCCCCGCAGATTAGCCTGCACCAGGTGAGCGTTGCCCAATGTGCACCCCTGCAGCTTGGCACGGCTCAAGTCGGCTCCCCCTAAATCCGCATTGTCTAAGTTGGCCCCACTCAGCAACGCCGTCGAAAGATTCGCGCCGGTCAATGTCGCGCCGGTCAAAATCGCGTTGGCAAAGCTAGTGCTTTCCAACTTGGCCAAGGTCAAATCGGCCTCAATCAGGTGACATCGATTGAGGGCCGAATGCGACAGATCCGCTTCTCGTAGTTGGGCATGATCTAGCGTCGCCTCGTTCAGATTCGCGTTCTGCATTTTGGCCTTTTCTAGCCGACTACCGGTCCAGTTGGCCCCGCGACTGCCCGCTTCGTAGAGATTGACAAGATTGAGGTAGGCATGGGACAACTCTGCCCCTATCAGATTAACGAGTTCCATCTGCGCATCTTGCAAGACGCACTTGCCGAGCAGTGCTTCCCGCAAATTTGCCCCTTTCAAATCAGCCCCGGTCAGGTTGGCCTGCTTCAAATTTGCTTGCCGCAGGTTGATATCTCTCAGATTTTCATTCGTTAAGTTGAGGCCCTGCAAATCGGCACCCCGAAAATCCCGTTCTCCTGAGGCATAGCGGGCAATTACTTCGTTAGCATCCATACGGTTGATCCTTGAACGGAAATTCTCAGGAATTGCACTGACATAGGAGTCACAAAAACTCACCTCATCGGGTCGTCAGTCGGCCGCTTTAATCAGCTTTTTTGGGGATGAAAAACTGACAAAAGCGACTAGGTGCCTTTACCGGGGGCTAGTAAGACACAGTTGAGTAATACTAACGCGATTTCCACCAGACTCTCTCCTATCGATTAAATTAGCTGTGGTCCCTGTGACTGTCACCCGCCGCCACGCAGCCCCAGCGGCGATAGCGCTGCGGTGCCTCAAAGACAACACCCACTGGACTGCTCCCCAGCCTGCCGGCGCTCTCCAGCATCCGGAAAAGAGGCGGCGCTGCCATCACTGTCCTCACGATAGAAACGCTAGCTGGTAGGATTTCGCCGTGTCCTAACTCAACGCTCAGAACCATCATTGTTGCGCAACTCCCTCGCCGCTTAATCTGCCACGTTGGGATTGGCAGATTAAGCAGAGCCGTTGACCCTGCAGACCGGCTTGGCCCACACCACACGTCGCCGCAAGGAGAGGAGCCCGTCCGCCAAATAATTTTGACTGCCGACTTTTCCCTGATGCCGAACGCCAAATTCCGTCAG
>CALCPB010000088.1 GCA_937897665.1 uncultured Halomicronema sp.
CCGTAAAACTGGCCCGCTTGTTTATCACCGCTGTCGGCACCCCACCAAAACTCGGCTAGGGCCAGGGGTTTGAACTGATGGCTGGCCGCATAATGCAAGAGCTTGGGGGCGGCACAGTCGCCGGTACCGGTGGGCAGTCCCGTCGGCCAGAGACGGCTCAGGCTGCGGGTGGCGCCCGCAAAGTTGGTTAGTGAATAGGCCGCGTGCATTTGGGCCTGCAGCTGTTGTGACAGGGCTTTCCGTTCTTGTTTCAGGGTGCGGATGCGGCCATCGGCTTGGGCAATCGCGGCCCGTAGTGGCTGCAATTCAGCCTCGCGATCGCGCTTCAACCGACGGCGTTCGCCGCCCTCTTGCTGACTTTGTTTAACTAGCTCGGCTAAGGCTAGAGCAGTGGCCTCTGGAGACAGCGTGGCGTCAGCCGCCAGGGCTTGGCGTTGGCGATCGCGGGCCTGTTTACGCTGGCGATGGTGACTGGATAACACCTGGAGTCGTTCGGCATAGCGCTGGGCAAGATGGTCAAACTCAGTCCGCTGGGGCAGGTGCTGCAGCGTCAGAATCTCCGTCTTCAGCTCCTCTAGACGTCGGAGGGTGAGCTGTTCTGACAGCGACACTTGTGCCCGACCAGGAATTGGCGGTACCCAACCGGCCCGCTCGCTGTTTCCCCCGAGCAGGCCTGAAAAGGCCTTAAGCACGGCCAATTCTCCCGTCGGGGTGGTAACCAGCAACACGCCGTACATTTTGCCCTCTGGTGACGGAGGAGCCGTCGCAAACTGCTGCATCAGCCCCCGAGCGATCGCCTCCACAAATTCGGTGCGCGGCAGTCGCAACAGCACCTGCGTTTGCGGACAGGTGCCCTCATACCAGTCAGTGACGGGAGAGTTGGGCGGCAGGCGATCGCTGAGGCCAAAACCGGCTAAGGAATGCAGCAGCCCCATGATGTCCTACAGCAAATTGGGTACGTAGCTGGTAAACAACCCCGTGTCGCCCTTAGCCACAGTAATTACCGTTTTAACGCCACCGCGACGGGTGAAGTCACCAATGACGCGCAACCCAACGGGAGCCAGCTCATTCCACAGGCGATCGGCAATTTCGTTGGTTACCATTTCGTGACTGATGCGGCAATCGCGATAGGTGTTGATGTAAAGCTTAAAAGCCTTCAGTTCGACGACCCAATCGCGGGGCTGATAATCCAACACGATGGTGCCAAAGTCGGGGTAGCCAGAACGCGGACAAAGCGCCGTATATTCTGGGTGCTCAATGTGAATGGTGTAATCGTTTTTGCTGTGGTTGGGCCACTTTTCGAGCGGCTCGGTCGCAGCCTGACGGATGGCCTGGTCGCCATATTGCTGCTCATTAGCCGGGGTGAGCGGCGCTTGATGAGTTTCAGAGTTCAGAGAGGGAATCAGGGTAGTCATCGTGACGGTTGCAGGTAGGGTGCACGCCTAGCCAGATTAATGACTCTAGCCAGACTGATACATCTTAAGCAAGTGGGTTAGCAATTTGACAATGTCAGGCCACGCTGTTTTATCCCCATTCTCAGGTTTCGGACTCCCAAGGCAAGCTTGGCAATTAGAAGTGGGCAGCGAGGCATTCTGGCTGTACGGCCACTCAATGATGGCGGCCTCTAGCGATCGCGCTCTTCCAGTTGGGCCAGCACGCGATCGCGAAATTCTGGGTCAGTATTGGCCAACCCCAAGAGCTGAAAATAATCTTGCTGGGTCAAGCCGGAAGCTTTAATCAGGTCAATGGCATCCGTTTCGACCGTGCGCTCCAACTGTAGGGATTCCGCCTCGGTCTCGGCCCTTTGCAGGTCTTGGCCCCGCTCTTCGATCAGCTGAGTCACACTCAGGTAAGCCGAGACGAACTGATCCACCTTTTCGGCGGGAATATCGACAGCGCTAATGGTTGGTGTGGCGGTAGCAGGTTCAGAGGTAGAGACGGGTGCTTCATCCGCGATCGCTGGCAGGCTCACCGTGAGCCACAGACAGCTACACAGCAAGAACCCTAAACCCGTTTTGAGCAGACGTTTGAACCCATTGATACTTGGCATGGTGATGAGTGAATGAATAGGGGGCCTTGCATCCCCAGGATGTTCGAGGCGCTCAAGCTGCTGTGACCGCTGAGCTGAAACCGTCTTAGATTAAACAAAATCAGTTCTCTGCACTCTTGGGAAGCTGCAAATAATAGCGGGGGTTGACCGGTTGGCCATTGTGGTGCACTTCGTAATGCAAATGCGGGCCCGAAGAGCGCCCGGTGTTGCCTAAGGCACCGATCAAATCACCCCGATTGACGCGATCGCCGACCTTGACATCCAGCTTGGACAAGTGCGCATACAACGTTTCGTAACCATAGCCGTGGTCGATAATGACATGGTTGCCATAGCCGCCAGAGCGTTCTGCTTTCATGACCAAGCCCTGAGCAGTCGCATAGATCGGCGTGCCAATTGCCCCTCGAAAGTCAATGCCGCTGTGCATCTCATAGCGTCTGCCGCCAAACGGATTGCGTCGCAGGCCAAACTCAGAGGAAACCTCTAAATCCTGCTTTAAGGGTTTGGCGTTAGGCAACGATGCGGCCCGTGCCTGCTCTTCTGCGAGGGTGCTTTCTAACGCCGGGCGGACTTGGCCCTCTAGCTCAGAATCAATTTGGGGGAGCCGCGACTGCGCCAAGCTAAACAGCGCTTCAGCATTCACACTACGGCTCACACCGCCCTGGGAGGGTTCCACTTCAGGCGTTGAGGGGGAAGTGCCGTCGGCGGCTAAGCCCGCCCGCTGGCGCAGATCCTTGACTTCAGAATCGAGAGTTTCTAGATCCACCAACACCTCGTTAGCCGTTTCGGTCAGATTTTCGTTGCGCTCGGCGAGCTGTTCGTTATGCCCCACGAGCTTGACCACCCATATAACGGGAAAAGCTGCCAAAACCAGCCCTAACATGAAAATAGGTAAAGGACGCAGGGTAATAGCCACGGGCGTTTCACCAGTTCGAGTAATCAAAATGGTGTAAGGGCTTGGCAATCGAAAACGCATGTTTGCTTCCAGGGAACGAACAGGGAATCCACGAAATCAACTGAAAATCTTAAGATTTCCACTAGATTTAACCCAAGGATTATACGGGGATCGGCGTCAACAGGCAATTTTTCGTCGTGATTTGGGCAAGCTGAGCGGATGGCGATCACCCCCTTTCATGAGCCCATCCTTTAAACTCTGAAGAGATGCAACGCTTGATACACCATGCATGTAACTTGGTTCGACAACTACAGCTGGCTTTGGGAAATTGCCGATCAGCGCATTTTGGTTGATCCCTGGCTGGTGGGGTCTTTGACGTTTGGCAATGCCAGCTGGTTGTTCAAAGGAGAAAAGACGACTCCGCGCCCCCTACCCGATGCGATTGACGTCATTTTGCTGAGCCAGGGCCTCGAAGACCACGCCCATCCAGAAACCTTGCGAGCGCTGGATAAAGCATTTCCGGTCATCGGGTCACCCATCGCCATTAAAGTCGTGCGCGAGTTGGGTTGCACCGACACGACGGTGTTAGAACATGGACAAGAGCAGACCCTAGCAGGCGTCACCATTAGGGCCGTACCGGGGGCACCCATTGGCCCCACCCTGCTAGAAAATGGCTACATTGCCACCGAAACGACCACGGGCCTCAAGCTATTTTATGAGCCCCACGGCTATCACCAAGCTGACCTCAAAGCCGAAGCGCCAATCGACGTGGTGATCACGCCGATGATGAATTTAGCCCTGCCCTTAGTCGGGCCAATTATTCGGGGGAGCAAATGCGCAGCCGAATTGGCGGACTGGCTGCAGCCCCAAATCATGCTGCCGACGACCGATGCCCAAGAGACCACCTACGAAGGGTTGCTGCTCTCAGTACTCAAGGCATCCGGGGGAGCTCAACAGGTGCGTGACCAGTTAGCCGCGGCGGGCAAATCGATTCAAGTCTTAGATCCGTCGGTGGGCGATCGCCAAGAACTGCTGCTCACGCCCCGACCGGTCGCCGCCGAAGTCTGACCACCAACGGCCTGCATTAACGACAGCCTAAGGACTCGCGGGTCTCCACGCCGGTGACGGGATTGGTGCCGCTGGCGATCGCGCACAAATCGCGCACCTGAGCGCGATCGAGCAGCGCCCCCGAAAAGTCGGCACCGGTAATATCGACGTCGGCAAAGGTAGAGCGGAGCATGATGGTATCCACCAAAATGGCATCGCTCAGATCAGCCCGCGAAAAATCCGTCATGTCGAGCATGCCGGTCGAAAAATTGACGCCATGAAAGTTGGTGGCTCGGGCAACTGAGGCGCTAAAAATGGCCCCTCGGGCATCGGCCCCAGTAAAATCGGCTTCCGACAGGTTGGCATTCGAAAACTCGGCTGCTTGAATCTCCCAGCCGCGAAAATCTCGGCCCCGCAGCTCCGCATTGCTAAACGAGAGCGGCGGCGGGTAGGTGGTGGCCTGAGCTAGCACAGGCGTGGGCGTTAACAAAATGGCTAATCCTACCAGGCCCAGCAGCAAACGCTTCAACAAAGTCATATTTTTTCGATAGGAATCTTTCGTCCATGCTACCGAGATTCGGCCTTAAATTGAATGATTCCTAACGGCGACAAGATGCCATCAGCCGCTACCATTGGGGCTGCCTCAATATTTTTTGGGGACAAAATCCACACTGGAGAAAGGCGGCGATCGCGCTCAGGAATCTGCGCTCAACGAATGTCCCCAAGACAGACAATTTTCTGTTACGGTTGGCCAGTGCCCCTCCCCTGTGATCGAGGAGGCTAGTTTGAGCCATTCCCTAAACGGCTGTTCCCTAACTATGCTCCGCCATCAGCTTGTCAACCAAGGATGATCAACGCACCATGCAAATCGGGCTACCCAAAGAGATTAAAGACCAAGAATTTCGGGTGGGACTCACCCCTGCCAGTGTCAAAGCCCTGTGCAGTCAAGGTCATCAGGTATTCGTAGAAAAAGGCGCTGGCTTGGGAGCCGGGTTCACCGACGCCGACTACGAAACCATGGGGGCTTCGCTGGTGGCGGATGGCGCCACAGCCTGGTCAAAAGCCCTCGTCGTCAAAGTCAAAGAGCCGCAACCGTCAGAATATCAGTATTTTCGGAAAGACTTGCTGCTATTTACCTACCTGCACCTAGCCGCTGAGCGCGCGTTAACAGAGGCGTTGGTCAACAGTCACATTACGGCGATCGCCTATGAAACGGTGATGACTGCTGACGGCAGGCTGCCACTACTGACCCCCATGAGCATCATTGCCGGACGGCTGTCGGTGCAGTTTGGCGCGCGCTATCTCGAAAAGCAGCAGGGCGGGCGCGGGGTGCTGCTCGGGGGAGTACCGGGGGTGCCACCGGGACGCGTCACCATTTTGGGCGGCGGCATTGTCGGCACCGAAGCCGCGCGCATTGCCGTGGGCATGGGAGCACAGGTGCAAATTCTCGACATCAACGTCGATCGCCTCTCTTATCTAGAAACTCTGTTTGGCTCCCGAGTTGAACTGCTCTACAGCACGGCGGCGCAAATTGAGCGGGTGGTGCCGCAAGCTGATTTGCTCATTGGTGCCGTGCTCGTACCGGGCCGCAAAGCCCCCACCTTAGTCAACAAAGAGCTGGTGGCGCAAATGCATCCGGGGTCGGTCATTATCGACGTTGCGGTCGATCAAGGTGGCTGCATCGAAACGCTGCGCCCCACGTCTCACACGAACCCCACCTATGTCGAAACCGGTGTGGTTCATTTCGGCGTGCCGAACATGCCGGGAGCCGCCCCCTGGACGGCCACCCAAGCCCTCAACAACAGCACGTTGCCCTATGTCATGAAGCTGGCCAATCACGGCCTGGCAGTGCTCAGGGGGGATCCTGCTCTGGCTCAGGGACTCAACGTGGTGGATGGCGAGATCGTCCATCCCGCCGTTCAAGACGTTTTTCCTGAGTTGGGCACGGCAGGAGTCGCCAACCTGGGATCTTAGGCATTACCGTGCAGGAATAGGCCGATGCGAGGCGATGTTCGTCCCTGTTGGAGTGTGGGATGGATGTGCTGTCATCACCAGCCGCGACTGCCCCAAACGGCAATTTTTCGGCTGAGGCAGTAGGGCTCTCGCTAGATGAGTTTCCCCCAGACTGCTGCAATCACGATCGAAAAGGCTATTAAACTGATCTGCCAGCAGGAGAGTATTGGAACCCCTAAACCACAAACCCT